>NZ_AQOK01000701.1:0-15308 GCF_000364645.1 Xanthomonas sp. SHU 308
CACTTGGCGGGCGCGGCTTGGCGCTGTGCGGCGCTGGCGTCGCGGGTGGCGCGGAACTCGGAGTCGCGGCTCCAGTTCGGCCACTGCGTCGAATTGGCCAGTTCCTCGCCCAGCGTGTACAGCACCTGCATGTCGCGCGCGGCGCCGGCGAAGGTCCAGTTCGGCTGCCATTCGTCGCCGGGCTGGTGGTAGCGCTTGGCGGTGTAGTCGTCCGAGGCGGCCTTGCCGGCCGCCACGCCGCCGTCCACCCAGTCCTGGCCGGCGGCGAAGGACAGCGCCGGCACGCCGCGCTTGGCGAAGGAGAAGTGATCCGAGCGGAAGAAGTAGCCGGCTTCCGGCTTCGGGTCGGGCGTGTAGCGCAGGTCCCAGCCCTTGGCCACGCGCTTGAGGTCGTCGAGCAGTTCCAGCTTGGCGGTGCCGTAGATGCCGAAATCGCGCGAGGGCCCGAACGGGCTCATGCCGTCCATGTTGATCACCGCCACCGTGCGCGCCAGCGGATACAGCGGCTTGGAGGCGTAGTACTCCGAGCCGAGCAGGCCCTTTTCCTCGGCGGTGACCGCCATGAACACCACCGAGCGCTGCGGCGCCGGGCCCTTGGCGAAGGCGCGGGCCAGTTCCAGCAGCGCGGCGACGCCGCTGGCGTTGTCCAGCGCGCCGTTGAAGATGCGGTCGCCCTTGGCGTCGGGCGCGCCCACGCCCAGGTGATCCCAGTGCGCGGTGTAGATGAGGGTGTCGTCCGGCCGGGTCTTGCCGGGCAGCCGCGCGACCACGTTGTGCGAGGTGATCACCTCCGACTTCACCGCGTAGTCGGCGTACAGGCGCTCGCCCTTCAGCTCCACCGGCTTGAAGTCGCGCGATTGCGCCTGCTTCTTCAGCGCATCGAAATCCAGCCCGGCACGCTTGAACAGGTCCACCGCCAGGTCGCGCTGGATCCAGCCCTCCAACTCCGGGTGCACCGACTTGGGATCGTCGCGGACCACGTCGAACATGCTGTTGGTGTTGGAGTTGGCGACGGTGGCCCAGCCGTAGGACGCCGGTGCGGTCTCGTGCACGATCAGCACGCCGGCCGCGCCCTGCCGCGCGCCTTCCTCGAACTTGTAGGTCCAGCGGCCGTAGTAGGTCATGCCCTTGCCGTCGAACGCGCCCTTGCCGGTCTCGAAATCGGGGTCGTTGATCAGCACCACCGCGATCTTGCCCTTCAGGTCCACGCCCTTGAAGTCGTCCCAGCCGCGCTCGGGCGCCTTGACGCCGTAGCCGACGAACACCAGCGGCGCGCCGTCCAGGGTCACCTGGCTGCTGCCGTCGAGCGCGGCGCGCACGGCGATCTGCTGGCCCTGGGTCAGGGCCTGGCGCTGGTCGCCGCTGGCGATGGCCAGCTGCGGGGTACCGACGATGTCGGCGCGGCGCAGCGGCACCGCCTGGGTCCACAGGCGCTTGCCGTCGCGCAGGTCGCCGCCGGGCTGCAGGCCGGCCGCCTGGAACTGCGCGCTGAGGTAGGCCACGGTTTTCTCCTCGCCCGCCGAGCCCGGGGCGCGGCCCTCGTAGGCGTCGGAGGCCAGTGTCTTGACGTCGGCGGACAAGCGCTTGGTGTCGAAGGTCGGTGCGGGCGGCGGTGCCGCCAGGCTGGCGCCGGACAGCGCAAGCGCCAGCAGGCTCACGATCGGTCGTTTCACGGAGTTCCCTCGGCAGACACAAAGAACCTCGAGTGTAGCGGCGCGGCCAAGCGATCGGCAGGGGCCGGGGGCCCTTCGGGCGCGCGGTCCTCCGAGCACTGATGTGCTGGGACGCACCATCATCCGCGCGCACGCCGCCTGCGGCTGCGCGTGCGGCAGGGACGCGCGAGGAAATGGACGCTCGCCCGGGACTTCCGTGGCTGGAGCCCGCGGGCCGGCTGGCGCCCTGCGGCCGCAGGCCAGCACCGGCCGGGCCGCGGCAGCGCTCAGCGTCCGCGCAGCCGATCCAGCGCCAGCGAGAGCAGCATGGCGCCGACGCCCCCGGCAAGCACGCAAGATCCCAGCCAGCTGCCGGGCTCGCGGAACGCGTCGCGGTGGCTGTTGATCCAGGCGATGAGCGCACCGACGCAGACGGCCGACATGGCGGCACCAATCACCCCCACCAGCAGATGCGCGCGCCAGCCACGCAGGCGGGGCCAGGCATAGGCGGCGAACAGGCCGGTCAACAGCCCCGGCAACGCGCCGAAGATGCAGGACATCAACGCCATGAGCAGGAGAAGCGGCAGCGCATCGCCGAAGCCGCCGGGCTGCCCCCACGTCCAGAAAAACGCCAACGGCAGACCGACGACCAGCGTGCCCAGGAGCGGCCCGACGATCGCGAACGCCAGCGCCACGCCGCTGCGGACCAACCAGCGCGGCGCCCCATTTCCCGGGGGCACGCCATCCGGCTGCGCGCACGCAGCGGTCGCGGTGTCCGCCGGGGCAGGCGCCGGCGCTGCGGACGGCGGTAGCGGTTCCCGACTCACGCGCGCCGCGCTGCGCCGGCGCCGCAGCTCGCACGGAAGGCGGAATCGGGGCGCCAATGGGGCCACTGCACCGCGAAGGACAGGTTTGGACGTTGCACGAAGATCCCTCTCGGCAGGCATGAGCGACCGAGTGTAGCGAGGCGGCCGCGGGACCGGCGAGGGCCGGGCACCCGCCAGACGTGCGCTGTCGCAAAAATTTATTGTGATAAACCGCTCAAATACGAACCTGAGCATGCTCTAATGCCGCGCTCGCGCATCACGGGGCCGCGCCGATCCGGTGGCCACGCCGATCGCGTGCCCCTCCCGGCTTCCACCCGAGCCGGGCGCGGCGTCCGTTGCCCCTACCCTCACCTGGGCCGCTCCGACTGCGGGGCCGGCCCGCTTCCGGAGACCTGCAGAGATGTCGATGTCCCCTCTCACCCGCATCACCCGTTGCGTGCTGGCCGCCGCGCTGCTGGCCGCCAGCGGTTCGGCCTGGAGTTACGCCGTCAGCAAAGGCACGGTGGTGGACGACCGCGGCAACGCGGTGCAGCTGCGTGGCGTCAACTGGTTCGGCTTCGAAGGCAGCGCGCACACCGTGCATGGCCTGTGGGCGCGCAACTGGAAGGACATGATCACGCAGATGCAGGGCCTGGGCTTCAACGCCGTGCGCCTGCCGTTCTGCCCGCAGACCCTGCGCGGCGTCGCGCCGACCAGCATCGACTACGGCCGCAACCCGGACCTGCAGGGCCTGAATTCGCTGCAGGTGCTGGACAAGGTGGTCAACGAGTTGAGCAGCCGTGGCATGTACGTGCTGCTGGACCACCACTCGCCCGATTGCCAGGGCATCTCCGAGCTCTGGTACACCGACTCCTACAGCGAGCAGCAGTGGCTCAGCGATCTGACGTTCGTGGCCAAGCGCTACGCGTCGGTGCCGGGCGTGATCGGCATCGACCTGAAGAACGAGCCGAACGGCCGCAACACCTGGGGCACCGGCAACCTCAAGACCGACTGGAACAAGGCGGTCGAGCGCGCCTCGGCGGCGGTGCTGAAGGTGGCGCCGAAGTGGCTGATCGTGGTCGAGGGCATCACCGACAACCCCACCTGCTCCAGCAGCTACGGCTACTGGTGGGGCGGCAATCTGGAACCGCTGACCTGCACCAAGCTCAACGTGCCGGCCAACCGCCTGCTGCTGTCGCCGCACGTGTACGGCCCGGACGTGAACTGGCAGCCCTACTTCGGCGACAGCAGCTTCCCGGCCAACATGCCGGCGATCTGGGAGCGCCAGTTCGGCCAGCTGACCCAGCTCGGTTACACCATGATGATCGGTGAGTTCGGCGGCAACGAAGGCCGCAACCAGGCGCAGGACCCGATCCTGCAGAAGGCGCTGATCGACTACCTGGTCAAGAAGAACATCCGCAGCGGCTTCTACTGGGCCTGGAACCCGAACAGCCGCGACACCGGCGGCGTGCTCGACGACGACTGGACCACCGTGCGCACCGAGAAGATGACCGGGCTCAAGCGGCTGTGGGGCGACACCAGCGGCACCACGCCGACGCCCACTCCGACCCCGACGCCCACTCCGGAGCCGACCCCGACCCCGACCCCCACGCCGACCCCGGCCCCGGGCAGCGCCAGCTTCAGCACCAAGGTCATCGTCGACAGCGACTGGAACGCCGGCTACTGCGAACGCGTGCAGGTGACCAACAGCGGCAGCGCCACCGGCAACTGGGCGATCACCCTGTCCATCAGCGGCACCGTCAACAACCTGTGGAACGCCACCTGGAAGCAGTCGGGCACCACCCTCAGCGCCAGCGGCGTGGACTGGAACAAGACCCTGGCCCCCGGCGCCACCGCCGAGTTCGGGTTCTGCGCCGCCCGCTGAAGACGGCGCCATCGCCCCGCGCAGCGCGCGGGGCGCAACCTCAACGGCAGCGTCCCACGACGCTGCCGTTGGCGTTTTCAGCAGGCGACGGCGCGGCCGTGGACATCACCACAGCACCTGCGCGCAATCCGTGGACAAGCCCGTCTTCTGCAACGGCAGTCACGGCCGCCATGGCGGACACTGCCGATCATCGCCGCCAAGTATCCGCCCCCTTGGCCGGCGCACTCCGCACCGGCCACCCTCGGAGCATCGCGATGAACCGATCCCTGCATTCCCGCATTACCCGCTGCCTGCTGGCCGCGGCGCTCGTGGTCGCCAGCGGCTCGGCCTGGAGCTATGCCATCGACCAGGGCAAGGTGGTGGACGACGCCGGCAACGCCGTGCAATTACGCGGCGTCAACTGGTTCGGTTTCGAGACCTCGCAGCACACCGTGCACGGCCTGTGGGCGCGCAACTGGAAGGACATGATCACGCAGATGCAGGGCCTGGGCTTCAACGCCGTGCGCCTGCCGTTCTGCCCGCAGACGCTGCAGGCGGTCTCGCCCGGCAGCATCGACTACAGCCGCAATCCGGACCTGCAGGGCCTGAACTCGCTGCAGTTGCTCGACAAGGTGATCAACGAACTCAGCAGCCGCGGCATGTACGTGCTGCTCGACCACCACACCCCGGACTGCAACGCGATCTCCGAACTCTGGTACACCGGCAGCTACAGCGAGCAGCAATGGCTGAATGATCTGAGCTTCGTGGCCAACCGCTACGCGTCGGTGCCGGGGGTGATCGGCCTGGACCTGAAGAACGAGCCGCACGGCGCCGCCACCTGGGGCAGCGGCAATGCCGCCACCGACTGGAACAAGGCCGCCGAACGCGCGTCGGCGGTGGTGCTGAACGCGGCGCCGAACTGGCTGATCGTGGTCGAAGGCATTTCCAACACGTCCACCTGCTCCAGCGACACCGCGCACTTCTGGGGCGAGAACCTGGAACCGCTGGCCTGCACCCCGCTGGCCATCCCGGCCAACCGCCTGCTGCTCGCCCCGCACGTGTACGGACCGGACGTCTACATGCAGCCGTACTTCAGCGCGTCCAATTTCCCGGCCAACATGCCGGCGATCTGGGAGCAGCACTTCGGCCAGTTCGCCCAGGCCGGCCACGCGCTGCTGCTGGGCGAGTTCGGCGGCAAGTACGGCCAGGGCAACCCGCTGGACGTGCAGTGGCAGAACGCGCTGGTCGACTACCTGATCGGCAAGGGCATCCACAGCGGCTTCTACTGGTCGTGGAACCCGAACAGCGGCGACACCGGCGGCATCCTCAACGACGACTGGAGCACGGTGCGCACCGACAAGGTGACCCTGCTGAAGAAGCTGTGGGACAGTGACGGCAGCAGCACGGGCGGTGGCGGTGGTGGCAACGGTGGCGGTGGCAACGGTGGTGGCAATGGCGGCGGCACCACGCCCACGCCGCCGCCGTCCGGCAGCAGCTTCAGCACCAAGGTGCTGGTCGACAGCGACTGGAACGCCGGCTACTGCAACCGCGTGCAGGTGACCAACACCGGCGGCAGCAGCGGCGACTGGAGCGTCACCCTGTCGATCAGCGGCACCGTCAACAACCTGTGGAACGCCACCTGGACCCAGTCGGGGACCACGCTCAGCGCCAGCGGCGTGGACTGGAACAAGACCCTGGCCCCCGGCGCCACTGCCGAGTTCGGGTTCTGCGCCGCGCGCTGAGCGCGCCGCCGCGCCCCTGACGCCACCCGCACGGCCCTTCCCCCGGGCGGGCCGTGCGCGAGGCCGGCCGCCCACGCGGTGCCGCGCGGTGTGCCATCAGTCACGTTCCCGCCGCCGCCGCCGCCCCTCTATGCTGGCGCACTGTCCACACTCAGGCCCGGCCCATGCTCCGTCCCTTGTCGCTGTTGATCTCCAGCATCCTCACCCTCGGCACCGGCGCCGCCCTGGTCGCCGCGCCGTCGGCCCTGGCCGCGGCCACGCCGGGCCAGGCGACCGCGCCGGAAATCGCCTACACCCGCTTCACCCTGCCCAACGGCCTGACCGTGGTGGTGCACGAGGATCACAAGGCGCCGGTGGTGGCGGTGAGCATCTGGTACCACATCGGCTCGGGCGACGAGCCGGCCGGCAAGACCGGCTTCGCGCACCTGTTCGAGCATCTGATGTTCTCCGGCTCGGAGAACCACAAGGGCACCTACTTCCAGCCGTTCGAGAAGGTCGGCGCCACCGACATGAACGGCACCACCTGGTTCGACCGCACCAACTACTTCGAGACCGTGCCGACCACCGCGCTGGACACCGCGCTGTGGATGGAATCGGACCGCATGGGCCACCTGCTCGGCGCGATCGGCCAGAAGGAACTGGACACCCAGCGCGGCGTGGTCCAGAACGAAAAGCGCCAGGGCCAGAACCGCCCCTACGGCCGCGTCGACGAGAACATCCTGGCCAACATCTTCCCGGCCAACCATCCGTACCAGCACGACACCATCGGCTCGATGGCCGACCTCGACGCGGCCTCGCTGGACGACGTCAAGCAGTGGTTCCACGACAACTACGGCGCCGCCAACACCACCCTGGTGCTGGCCGGCGACATCACCGTGGCGCAGGCCAAGGCCAAGGCCGAGCAGTACTTCGGCGACATCCCCGCCGGCCGCCCGGTGCCGCGCCAGCAGCCGTGGATCACCCCGCTGGCCAAGCAGACCCGCGGCGTGCAGCACGACCACGTCGCGCAGCCGCGCATCTACCGCACCTGGGTCGCGCCGCAGCTGGGCACCGACGACGCGGTGCTGCTGGACCTGGCCACCACCGTGCTCGGCGGCGGCAAGACCAGCCGGCTGTACCAGCGCCTGGTCTACCGCGACAAGCTGGCCGACGACGTCTCCGCCGGCCTGCAGTCGTTCGCGCTGGCCAGCCAGCTGCAGATCACCGCCGACGTGAAGGAAGGCGTGGACCCGGCCAAGGTCGAGGCCGCCATCGCCGACGAACTGCAGAAGTTCCTGGCCGAAGGCCCCACCGCCGACGAACTGCAGCGCGCGCAGGTCGGCTACCGCGCCGGCTTCGTGCGCGGCCTGGAGAAGGTCGGCGGCTTCGGCGGCAAGGCCACGGTGCTGGCCGAGGGCCAGGTCTACCGCAACGATCCGGGCGCCTACAAGAAGGACCTGCAGCGCGCACAGGACGCCACCGTCGCCAGCGTGCGCAAGGCCGCCGACACCTGGTTCGGCAAGGGCGACTACCTGCTGACCGTGCTGCCGGCGCCGGAAGGCTTCGACCCGGCGGCCGAGGACAAGGCGGTCAAGCCGCTGCCGGCGGCACCGGGCAAGCCCGCGCCGAAGGTGCCGGCCAAGGGCAACTACAGCGTCGGCAAGTCGCAGGTGGACCGCGCGGCCGGCGTGCCGGAGACCAGCCAGTTCCCGAGCCTGAGCTTCCCGCAGCTGCAGCGCGGCAAGCTCAAGAACGGCATCGAGGTGGTGCTGGCCGAGCGCCACACCATCCCGGTCACGCAGATCCAGATGCTGTTCGATGCCGGTTACGCGACCGACCGCGGCAGCAAGCTCGGCACCGCCAACTTCACCGCGGCGCTGATGAACGAGAGCACCCGCAACCTGGATTCGGTGGACGTGGCGCAGCGCCGCCAGCGCCTGGGCGCGATGACCAGCGTGTCCTGCGAACTGGACAGCTGCGACGCCTCGCTCAACGCGCTCAACGACCAGTTGGCGCCGTCGCTGGAGCTGTTCGCCGACATCGTGCGCAACCCGGCGTTCAAGGCCGACGACATCGAGCGCATCCGCGGCCAGTGGCTGGCCTCGATCGCGCAGGAGAAGACCCAGCCGCAGGGCCTGGCGCTGCGCACCCTGCCGCCGCTGCTGTACGGCCCCACCCATCCGTACGGCGTGCCGCTCACCGGCACCGGCACCGAGGCGGCGATCAAGAGCCTGACCGCGGGTGACCTGAGCGCCTTCCAGAACAACTGGCTGCGTCCGGACAACGTGCGCATCCTGGTCGCCGGCGACACCACCCTGGCCAAGATCATCCCGCAGCTGGATGCCGCGTTCGGCGACTGGCAGGCCCCGGCCGGCAAGCGCCCGACCAAGAGCCTGCCGCAGGTGGCCGCGCAGCCCAAGCCGCGCGTGTTCCTGATCAACCGCGACGACGCCCCGCAGTCGCTGATCCTGGCCGGCCTGCTGGCGCCCTCGACCAAGGCGCCGAACAACCTGGCGATCGGCGTGGCCAACGGCGCCTTCGGCGGCACCTTCACCTCGCGACTGAACATGAACCTGCGCGAGGACAAGCGCTGGGCCTACGGCGCCAACAGCTTCATGATCGACGCGATCGGCCAGCGCCCGTTCCTGTTCTTCGCCCCGGTGCAGACCGACAAGACCGCCGAATCGGCCGCCGAGATCCTCAAGGAAGCCAAGGCCGTGGTCGGCGACAAGCCGCTGACCGCCGCCGAGATCGCCAAGATCAAGGAACAGCGCGTGCGCGCCCTGCCGGGCAGCTTCGAGACCACCGGTGCGGTGCTCGGCGCGATGGAAGGCATCGTCCAGTACGGCCGCCCGGACGACTACGTGCAGACGCTGAAGACGCGCCTGGAAGCGGTCGACCAGCCGGCGGCGGAAGCGGCGATCAAGGAGATCGTGGCGCCGCAGGCGATGACCTGGGTCATCGTCGGCGACCTCAAGCAGATCGAAGCGCCGGTGCGTGCGCTGAAGCTGGGCGAGGTGCAGGTGCTGGACAGCGACGGCCAGCCGGTCAAGGCGAAGGCCAAGCCGTAACGCCGCACACGCATGGCGGGGCTGCCCCGCCATGCGCCACGCGCCGGCGCCGGCGCCAGCATGGGCGTCGGCGCCATCGCAACGCATCGCCAACGCGCGATGCGACATGCGACATGCGACGACAGTGAGTGAACGCGCAGGCTGCAGGCATCGACCTTCCCTGGCATGCGCGCGGGTCGCGCATGGATCGCCAAGGCGGCGCGGCGCGCCTGTCCTTCACGGCGCCTGGTCGCAACGCTTGCTATCCGACAGGCCTGCCCGCGCCTGCCCTCGCCGATGCCGACCGCTTTTCCCCGACGCACCGACGCCGCCCCCCGCATCCGCGTCGGCTGCGCCGGCTGGTCGATCGCCAGCACGCAGCGCGGCTTGGTCGGCGATGGCGCCAGCCAGTTGGCGCGCTATGCCACCCGCTTCGACGCGGTCGAGATCAACTCCACGTTCTACCGCGCCCACCGCGCCAGCACCTACCAGCGCTGGGCCGACAGCGTGCCGACGCATTTCCGCTTCTCGGCCAAACTGCCACGCACCATCACCCACGACGCGCGCCTGTCCCGCGTCGGGCCGCTGCTGCAGACCTTCCTCGACGAGGTCGGCCATCTCGGCGACAGGCTCGGCTGCCTGCTGGTGCGGCTGCCGCCGAGCCTGGCCTTCGATGCACGCACCGCCGCCACGTTCTTCGCGATGCTGCGGCGCCGCTGGCACCGCGGCATCGCCTGCGAACCGCGCCACGCCAGCTGGTTCAGCGCGCGCGCCGAGGCGCTGTGGCAGCGCCACCACATCGCGCGCGTAACCACCGACCCGGCCCTGACTGCCACCGCCGCGCAGCCGGCAGGGGCGGCGCCGGCCTACTGGCGCTGGCACGGCGCTCCGCGCCTCTACTACAGCGCCTACGCCGATGCCACGCTGCGCAACCTGGCCGAGCGCGTCCTCGCCACCACGCCGCACCCGCACGAAGCCTGGGTGATCTTCGACAACACCGCGCTTGGCCACGCCCTCGACAACGCCGCCACGCTGCAGGCGCAGCTGCGCGCGCTCGGCGTCGGCGCCGCCGACTGATCGCCAACGCGTGGCCGTCGACGCTTGGCGTGCGCCGCGTCACGCTTGCGCGCTTGTCCACGCGACCTCGCCACGCCCTGCGGTATGGTGCTGCGCCTCGCGATCCGCACCAGACCCGACGCCGCCCATGACCGATGAAGCCCAGCGCCAGCGTGTCCTCGACAGCTACCGCATCGTCGACAGCCTGCCCGAGGCCGCTTACCAGGACATCGTGCAGATCGCCGCCACGCTGTGCGACACGCCGATCGCGCTGCTGTCGCTGCTGGACCGCGACCGGCAGTGGTTCAAGGCCCGGCTCGGCCTGGAACTGCCGCAGACCGAGCGCAGCCAGGCGGTGTGCGATCACGCGATCCGAGAGCCCGAACAGCTGCTGGAAGTGCCCGACCTCGCCAACGACCCGCGTTTCGCCAATATCTCGGTGGTCCGCGGCGACACCGGCGCGCGCTTCTATGCCGGCATGCCGTTGGTGACCGACGAGGGCATCGCCTTGGGCACCGTGTGCGTGCTGGACACCACGCCGCGTGAACTCAAGGACGCCCAGCGCGACGGCCTGCGCGCGCTGGCGCGCACGGCCATGCGCCTGCTCGACGCGCGCCGGGATGCGCTGCAGCGTCAACGCGAGGCGCTCCTGCAAGCGCACCCGGTTGGCGACAACACGGACTCCGGCACCGGCGGCCGCTACCGTGTGGTGATCCTGGAAGTGCAGGAACTGGCCGCGCTGGCCGAGCGGCAGAGCGAACGCCTGCTGGGCAGCAGCCTGCAGCAACTGGATCGCACCCTGGCCAGCTACGTGCACGACGGCGGCGCCGATACCGTGGACCGCGCCACCGAGCACGCCGAGTTCATCGTCATGCTGCACGGCGCCGATGCCGAAAAGAAGCTGCGCGGCCTGCGCGAGATCGCCGCACGGCAGCAGGCGCTCGGGCTGACCGTGCTGGTCGGCGACGCCCAGGCCGCGCGGGCGGACGAGCCGATCGGACAGGTGTTCCTGCGCGCCGAAGCCGCGCTCAGCGCCGAGAAGGACCGCCAGCGGCCGCAGCAATCGCCCTGATCTGCGGGCGTATCGCCGACCGGCGCACGTGGCCCGCTGACGCCCCAGCTCCCTGATCCGCAGTGGGCAAGCGCCTACGCGCACCGGCCTTGGCGTCGCGCTGAACGCCCAGCCGCCCCGATCTGGGCGAGCGGCGCCAACCATTCTGCAGATGACGTGCACCGGCTGACCCGGCGACTGGCAGCCACGCCCGACCAGCGGCCCCGTTCTTGCATGCCCCAGGCGTCGCGGTCCCTCACCGGTACGAGCCGGGCGGCGCGCGGCCGCCAGGGCAGGATCGGGTGGGCCACGCACCGGATCCGGCCGCGCGCCCCCGTCTCCGCTTCGGTCGTTTACCATGCCGCACGCATCCTGCTCTGGACCCGACATGAGCCATGCCGCTCCTCCCTGTTGCACCCCACTGCTGAGCCTGTCGCTCGGCCTGTTGCTGGGCACCGCCGACACCGCCATGGCGGAGGCCGCGCCCGCGACCACGCTGACCGCGCCGGCACCGCCGCCGCAGACGCCTGACCTGGCCTACCCGGAACTGTTCCAGGCGGTGCAGCAGCAGGAGTTGTTCGACGACCAGAAGCACTTCGTCGACGCGTTGCCGCTGCGCGACCCGGCGCTGATCAACGCCGACTATCTGGCGCAGCGCCAGCAGCCGGGCTTCGACCTGCGCCGTTTCGTCGCCGCCAACTTCGAGGAATCCGGCCCGGTGCAGACCGAGGCGATCCGTCAGGACACCGGCCTGCGCGAGCACATCGACGCGCTGTGGCCGCTGCTGGTGCGCCGCCAGGTCGACGTGCCGCCCTACAGCAGCCTGCTGTCGCTGCCGCACCCCTACGTGGTGCCCGGCGGGCGCTTCCGCGAGGTCTACTACTGGGATTCCTACTTCACCATGCTCGGCCTGGTGGAGAGCGGCGAGCACGAACGCAGCCGGCAGATGCTGGACAACTTCGCCTACCTGATCGACACCTACGGGCACATCCCCAACGGCAACCGCACCTACTACCTGAGCCGCTCGCAGCCGCCGTTCTTCTCGCACATGGTGCAGTTGCAGGCCAAGGTGGAAGGCGATGCCGCCTACGCGCGCTACCTGCCGCAGTTGCAGAAGGAATACGCGTACTGGATGGAAGGCGCGCAGACCCTGGCCCCGGGCAGCGCGCATGCGCACGTGGTGCGGCTGGCCGACGGCAGCCTGCTCAACCGCTATTGGGACGCCCGCGACACGCCGCGCCCGGAAGCCTGGCTGCACGACGTGCGCACCGCCGCCGAGGCCAAGGACCGCCCCGCCGCCGAGGTCTACCGCGACCTGCGCGCCGGCGCCGAGAGCGGCTGGGACTATTCCAGCCGCTGGCTCGGCGACCGCAAGACCCTGGCCAGCATCCGCACCACCGCCATCGTCCCGGTCGACCTGAACAGCCTGCTCTACCACCTGGAGAGCACCCTGGCCCTGGCCTGCGCCAAGAACCCCGGCGCGGCCGGCTGCGATACCGACTACGCGGCCCTGGCCAGCGCGCGCAAGACCGCGATCGACAAGCACCTGTGGAGCGATGCCGGCTACTACGCCGACTACGACTGGCAGCAGCGCCGGCTGCGCGACCAGGTCACCGCCGCGGCGCTGTACCCGCTGTTCGTCGGGGTCGCCTCGCCGGCACGGGCCAAGCGCAGCGCCGACACCGTGCAGGCGCAGTTGCTGCGCCCCGGCGGCGTGGCGACCACGCGCCTGCACACCGGCCAGCAGTGGGACGAACCCAACGGCTGGGCGCCGCTGCAGTGGATCGCCGTGGACGGCCTGCGCCGCTACGGCCAGGACGCGCTGGCGCAGCGCATCGGCAGCCGCTTCCTGGCGCGGGTGCAGGCGCTGTTCGCGCAGCAGCACAAGCTGGTGGAGAAGTACGGCGTGGACGCGCAGGCCAAGGGCGGCGGCGGCGGCGAGTACGCGCTGCAGGACGGCTTCGGCTGGACCAATGGCGTGACCCTGTTGCTGCTGGATCTGTACGCGGCGCCGGCCGCGGCGCCGACAACGCCGCACGCGCAAGCAACGGCCGAAGCCGAGGCGGAGGCCGTCGCGCTCTGAGCCGCCGCGGGCGGCACCGCGGCCACGCCGCGTCCGCCTGCCCCTCCGTCGACGCCGGCGGTGGGCGCCGCCGCTATTGCGCAGGCGTCTCCACGGCCATCCCCATCGCGATGCGGTAGCGCTGGTACAGCGCCATCACCTTGTCGATGTACGCGCGGGTCTCCGCGTACGGCGGCACGCCGCCGTAGCGCGCCACCGCGCCGATGCCGGCGTTGTAGGCCGCCGCGGCCAGCACCCGATCGCCGGCGTAGCGGCGCAGCAACGCGCGCATGTAGCGGGCGCCGCCGTCGATGGACTGGTCGGCCGCGAACGGATCGCGCACGCCGTACTCCCTGGCGACCTCGGGCAACAGTTGCATCACCCCCTGCGCGCCCTTGGGCGAGACCGCGGCGGCCTCGAATCCGCTCTCGGCATGCGCGATCGCGCGCAGCCACGGCTCGTCGACCCCGGTGGCGCGCGCCGCGGCGCGGAACTGTTTGGCATGCGCCTGCAGTTGCGGCGCCCCGAGCTTGCCCAGTCCGGGATGCGCCACCTCTCCCGGCGGCGTGACCGCAGTGAAGCGCAGATACGGCCGCGAGCCCGGCAGATTGCGCGTGGAGTAGACCAGTTGCCCGTCCTGCTCGCGCTCGTACAGGGTGCCGCTGAACACGCCGAGGTTGCCCCACAGATTGGGCGTGGCGATCGCCGCATCGTCCAGTTCCCTGGGGGTGCAGCGCGAACCCGGTTCCGGCGCGGTCGCCAGGCTGACCGTGCCGTCGCGCACGCAGCGGTACACCGTGCGCGCTGTCGCGTCGGCGACGACGCCACAGCACAGCAGCAGGCACAGCACGGAACGGGCAAGCGGCATCGGCGACACACGCTCGGATGGGATGGGCGCGCATCATCGCGCAGCGCGCGTGGACGCAGGTGACGGCCTGTCGCTCGGCGCTGTTTCCGACACGGGTCTCGGTAGGAGCTGCTTCAGCAGCGACCAGGCTCCTGCACACCACGATGGCACCAGACTCCACGCGTCGGGACTGAAGTCCCTCCCACAGGGGCATGCGGCACGCTGGCTGGAACATCGTGGGCGGGTTTCTGGTCCCGATTGCTTCAGCGGCCGGATAGCGCACCGCCTTCGCTCGTCGCGCCTGAAGCCGTTCCTACAAGAACGTGCAGCACACGGCCTGGGCGCACCGTGGGAGAGACTTCAGTCCCGACTGCTGCCAAGGTCGAATCGCTCGCGGCCTCCGCTCTTCGCGATTCAAGCAGCGACGACCATTGCATGCGTCCTCCGACCTGCACGCCCGCCTACGGCGCACACGCCGCCAGCTTCTGATCGGCGTACCACAGCGCGCGCCGCGCCAGGTCGTAGGCGCTGTCGGCCTCGCGCGGCAGCAGTTGCTGCGCGCGGATCGGGTCGGCGCCCTTGGCCATGGCGGTTTCCACTTGCAGCAGCGCATCCAGGTGCTGCTGCACCGGCGCCAGCAGGCGCGCGCGCTGCGCCGCCGGGCAGGCGCCGCGGCGTTGCTGCATGTCGGCCAGGGCCTGGCGAATCCGCCGACTGGCTTCGCCATCCAACCCGGGCGCCTTTTCGAAGGCGATCGGCGCGGCCTTGTAGGCATCGCCGGTGGCCTCGCTGCCGAGGTCGCTGGCGCGCTCGTGCAGCGCCGGATTGAAACGCACGTCCGGCGGCGGCCGCGCCACCGCCGACTGATGGGTGTTCTTGGGCAGCAGCTGCTTGATCGCCCGGTCGATGCCCTGCACCGCGACGTCGCCGAGGGTGCCGTCGCTGGCCCAGTCCTTGTCGAAACGGGTCGACCGGTAGTCGATCGGGTTGGGCCGTTCGAGCAGACGCCTGGACTTGGCCACGTCGCGCGGATTGAGCGTGCCCGGCGGCGTGCCCTGCGCCTGCGCGAACGGGTCCACCGCCACCCCATCCGGCAGGCGCGGATGGCCATCGCCGGTATAGAGCGTCGCCGCCATGCCGGTCGCGGCCGCGGCGGGCGCGCTCGGCGTCTGCGAGGGCGAAGACGGCGGCGCGGCGGC
>NZ_AQOK01000702.1:0-22629 GCF_000364645.1 Xanthomonas sp. SHU 308
ACCGGGAGAGGGGTCGGGGGTGAGGGTGCGGCGGCCGCAGAGCCGTCTTCCCCAGACACGTCCCCAGCCATCCGACCCTCATCCGCCCCTTCGGGGCACCTTCTCCCAAAGGGAGAAGGATCACGGCTTCGCTCCCCTCTCCCACCGGGAGAGGGGTCGGGGGTGAGGGTGCGGCGGCCGCGGAGTCGTCTTCTTCAGACACCTCCCCAGCCACCCGACCCTCATCCGCCCCTTCGGGGCACCTTCTCCCGAAGGGAGAAGGGATCAAGCGCAATGCGTCGAAACGTCAGATTGATCCGCTCCCCCACCGGCTTGGCCGTACGCGGCAGCGCATGCCGGTACAAGCGTTGGGTCTCGCCTGCCATCAGCAGCAGCCCGCCGGAGGTCAGTTCCAGCGCCTGGCGCAGTACCGGCTCCCGACGATGGCGCAGCACGAAGCGACGCGTCGCACCCAGGCTCAGCGAGGCGATCACCGGCGTCGGACCGAGTTCGCGCTCGTCGTCGCTGTGCCAGCCCATGGCGTCGCGGCCGTCGCGGTAACGATTGGCGAGCACGCTGTTGAACGCCACCCCGGTCTCGGCCACCAAGCGCGCGCGCAGCGGCAGCAGCGCTGCTGGCCACGGATGCGGCGCGAAGCGGGTGCCGGAATAACGGTAGCTGGCGTCGGCGTCGCCGATCCAGCAGCTCAGCCGCGGCGAATCGACCAGCTTGCCGAACAGGCGGATCCGGTGCACCTCCCATGGCACCTCATGCAGCAACTGCGTGCACAGCGCCGCGGCCACGGCCGGGTCCAGCCACTCGGGATACCAGCGCAGATCGGCGCCGGGCAGGTCCAGTTCCATCGCGCCACGCTAGCATGCCGGCGGCCACCATACGCCAGCGTGCGGAATTTGCCCCTTCACGCGCAAACCCTGAAAATGCGGGCAGCCAGAACGAGCCAACGGGAGCGGAGCAGATGACGGGAACCGAGGGCGGCGCCAACGCGCCGCAGCCAGTGGAGCGCGACGTCATGGAATACGACGTCGTCACCGTCGGCGCAGGCCCGGCCGGGTTGGCGTTCGCGATCCGGCTCAAGCAGCTCAACCCCGACATCTCGGTCTGCGTGATCGAGAAGGCCAGCACCATCGGCGCGCATATCCTGTCCGGCGCGGTGATCGAACCGGCGCCGCTGGACGCGCTGCTGCCGGGCTGGCGCGACAACCCGCCGCCGATCTGCGTGCCCGCGGCCGAGGACGAGTTCTGGTACCTGAGCAAGGACGGCGGGCACAAGTTCCCGATGGTGCCGCCGGGCATGCGCAACCACGGCAACTTCATCGTCAGCCTCGGCGCGATGTGCGCCTGGCTGGCGCCGCAGGCCGAGGCGCTGGGCGTGGAGATCTACCCTGGCTTCGCCGCCGCCGAGACCCTGCACGCCGAGGACGGCACGGTGCTGGGCGTGCGCATCGGCGACATGGGCGTGGCCAAGGACGGATCGCACAAGCCCGGCTACACCGCCGGCATCGACATCCGCGCCAAGGTCACGGTGCTGGCCGAAGGCGCGCGCGGACACCTGACCAAGCGCCTGATCGCGCGCTTCGCGCTCGACGCCGGGCACGATCCGCAGGCCTTCTCGATCGGCATCAAGGAGCTGTGGCAGCTGCCCGAGGGCCGCGTCAGCCCCGGCAAGATCGTGCACACCCTGGGCTGGCCGGCCGACAGCAAGACCTATGGCGGCAGCTTCCTGTACCACCTGGAGAACAACCAGGTGGCGCTGGGCTACGTCAGCGGCCTGGACTACCACGACCCCGAATACCGCCCTTGGGAAGCCTTCCAGCAATGGAAGAACCACCCGATGATGAAGTCGCTGCTGGATGGCGGCACCATCCTCTCGGCGGGTGCGCGCGCCATCGCCAGCGGCGGCTGGCAGTCGCTGCCGAAGGTGGAGATGCCCGGCGCGCTGCTGATCGGCGACACCGCCGGCCTGCTCAACGTGCCCAAGATCAAGGGTACCCACCAGGCGATCCGCAGCGGCATGCTCGCCGCCGAACACCTCGCCGCCGGTGCCGCGCTGGACCCGGCCGGCTTCGACGCGCGCCTGCGCAACTCCGAAGTGATGGCCGAGCTCCGTCAGGTACGCAACATCAAGCCCGGCTTCAAGAAGGGGCTGTGGTTCGGCCTGCTCAACGGCGCCTGGGAAACCCTGGTCAAGGGCGCCTCGCCGTGGACGCTGAAGGTCGGCGCCGACTGGAAGAGCCTGGACCGGCTGGGCGAGCACGAGCAACCCAAGCGCGACTACGTGCAGCGCGAGCTGGCGCCGCGCGACCGCCTGCAGGGCGTGTACTTCGCCGCCACCGAGCACGACGAGGACCAGCCGGTGCACCTGCACGTGCTGGATCCGCAGATCTGCGTGACCCGCTGCACCGAGGAATACGGCAACCCCTGCACGCGCTTCTGCCCGGCGGCGGTGTACGAGATCGTCGACGACGCGGCCGGCAAGCGCCTGCAGATCAACGCCGCCAACTGCGTGCACTGCAAGACCTGCGACATCAAGGATCCCTACGCGATCATCGACTGGGTGACGCCGGAAGGCGGCTCCGGGCCGAATTACCAGAACCTGTGAGCGCATGTCGTCTGCGACGCGATGTCGCAGAGCGGCATTTACTCACGTGCTGCGCTTATGCGCTCATTGAGAAAGGGGCAGTAATTTCGCCTCCCATTTAGGCAAGGCGAAACGGCACGCCGGTCTTGGCGACCAGTTCGGCCTCGTCCACGCCCTCGGCGGTTTCCACCAGCACCAGGCCGCTGTCGGTGACGTCGAACACGGCCAGGTCGGTGATGATGCGGTCGACTACGCCGACGCCGGTCAGCGGCAGGTCGCAGGCCGGCAGGATCTTGTGGCTGCCGTCCTTGGCCACGTGTTCCATCAGCACGACCACGCGCTTGACCCCGGCCACCAGGTCCATCGCCCCGCCCATGCCCTTGACCATCTTGCCGGGCACCATCCAGTTGGCCAGGTCGCCCTTCTCGCTGACCTGCATCGCGCCGAGAATCGCCAGGTCGATATGACCACCGCGGATCATCGCGAAGGAATCGTGGCTGCCGAAGTAGCTGGCGCCGGCGCGGGCGGTGACGGTCTGCTTGCCGGCGTTGATCAGGTCGGCGTCGACCTCGTCCTCGGTCGGGAACGGGCCAATGCCGAGCAGGCCGTTCTCCGACTGCAACCATACGTCCACGCCCTCGGGGATGTGGTTGGCGACCAGGGTCGGCAGACCGATGCCCAGGTTCACGTAGGCGCCATCGGTGAGTTCGCGGGCGGCGCGCTGCGCCATGTCGTCGCGGGTCCAGGCCATGTCAGGCGTCCTTCTGGCGCAGGGTGCGCTGTTCGATGCGTTTTTCGGGATGCGGGTTGTGCACGATGCGGTCGACGTAGATGCCGGGCAGGTGCACCTGGTCCGGATCCAGGCTGCCGGTCTCCACGACGTCCTCGACCTCGGCGATGCAGAGCTTGCCGGCCATCGCGCAGGCCGGGTTGAAGTTGCGTGCGGTCTTGCGGAACACCAGGTTGCCGGCGGCATCGGCCTTCCACGCCTTGACCAGGGCCACGTCGGCGCGCAGCGCGGTCTCCAGCACGTAGTGCTTGCCGTCGAACTCGCGGGTCTCCTTGCCCTCGGCCACCACCGTGCCGTAGCCGGTGGCGGTGAAGAACGCGGGGATGCCGGCACCGCCGGCGCGCAAGCGCTCGGCCAGGGTGCCCTGCGGGTTGAATTCCAGCTCCAGTTCGCCGGCCAGGTACTGGCGCTCGAACTCCTTGTTCTCGCCGACGTAGGACGAAATCATCTTGCGGATCTGTCGCGTCGCCAGCAGTTGCCCCAGGCCGAAGCCATCGACGCCGGCGTTGTTGGAGATCACCGTGAGACCGCCGACGCCGCTGTCGCGCAAGGCCGCGATCAAGGCCTCGGGAATCCCGCACAGGCCGAACCCGCCGACCGCCAGGGTCTGTCCGTCCGCCACCACATCGGCCAGCGCCGTGGCCGCATCGGGGAAAAGCTTGCCGCGCCGCCCGCACGCAGGGGTAGAGGTGTCGCCCATTCGCCAGCTCCGCATTGGAATGTAGACAGCTAGTTTAGCCGCTTGGGGACTGCGCCCCCCGCCGCACCGCCGCAACGACCGATTAAGCGCCGTAACGTTACACTCGGGTTTCCCCCAACTAGGACCCTCTTCCATGTCGCTTCCCGCATTCAAGGCCTACGACATCCGCGGTCGCGTACCCGACGAACTGAACGAGGACTTGGCGCGCCGCATCGGCGTGGCGCTGGCGGGGCAATTGGGCAGCGGTCCGGTGGTGGTCGGCCATGACGTGCGCCTGGCCAGCCAGGGGCTGCAGGACGCGCTGTCGGCCGGCCTGCGCGCCAGCGGCCGCGAGGTCATCGACATCGGCCTGTGCGGCACCGAGGAAGTGTATTTCCAGACCGACCACCTGCAGGCCGCCGGCGGCGTGATGGTCACCGCCAGCCACAACCCGATGGACTACAACGGCATGAAGCTGGTGCGCGAGAACGCGCGCCCGATCAGCTCCGACACCGGCCTGTTCGCGATCCGCGACACCGTCGCCGCCGACACCGCGCCGGCCGTCGAGCCGACCGCCGCCGAGCATCACCGCCCGGACAAGAGCGCCTACATCGAACACCTGCTCAGCTATGTCGATCGCGCCACGCTCAAACCGCTGAAGCTGGTGGTCAACGCCGGCAACGGCGGCGCCGGCGCCATCGTCGACCTGCTGGCGCCGCACCTGCCATTCGAATTCGTGCGCGTCTTCCACGAGCCGGACGGGCACTTCCCCAACGGCATTCCCAACCCGCTGCTGCCGGAGAACCGCGCCGCCACCGCCAACGCGGTCAAGCAGCACGGCGCCGACTTCGGTATCGCCTGGGACGGCGACTTCGATCGCTGCTTCTTCTTCGACGCCGACGGCCGCTTCATCGAGGGCTACTACCTGGTGGGCCTGCTGGCGCAGGCGATCCTGGCCAAGCAGCCGGGTGGCAAGGTCGTGCACGACCCGCGCCTGACCTGGAACACCATCGAACAGGTCGAGGAAGCCGGCGGCATCCCGGTGCTGTGCAAGAGCGGCCATGCCTTCATCAAGGAGAAGATGCGCAGCGAAAACGCCGTATATGGCGGCGAAATGAGCGCGCACCATTACTTCCGCGAATTCGCCTACGCCGACTCGGGGATGATCCCGTGGCTGCTGATCGCCGAACTGGTGTCGCAGTCCGGCCGTTCGCTCGCCGATCTGGTCGAGGCGCGCATGCAGAAGTTCCCGTGCAGCGGCGAGATCAACTTCAAAGTCGCCGACGCCAAGGCCGCGGTGGCGCGGGTGATGGAGCACTTCGCCTCGCATGCGCCGACGCTGGACTACACCGACGGCGTCAGCGCCGAATTCGCCGACTGGCGTTTCAACCTGCGCAGTTCCAACACCGAACCGCTGCTGCGCCTGAACGTGGAAACCCGCGGCGACGCGGCGCTGCTGGAGCAGCGCACCCAGGAGATCTCCGAGCTGCTGCGCGGCTGATCCCACCACCCTCCCCCTAGACGCACTATGGAGTTCCATCGCCCATGAGCGACGTCCTTCCCATCATCCTGTCCGGCGGCTCCGGCACGCGCCTGTGGCCGTTGTCGCGCGAGTCGTATCCGAAGCAGTTCCTGCCGCTGGTCGGCGAACAGAGCATGCTTCAGGCCACCTGGCAGCGCGCGGCCCCGGTCGCCGCGCATGCCCCCATCGTGGTCGCCAACGAGGAGCACCGCTTCGTCGCGGCCGAGCAATTGCAGCAGATCGGCGTGAAGCCGCATGCGATCCTGCTCGAACCCAAGGGCCGCAACACCGCGCCGGCGATCGCCGTGGCGGCGCTGGAGGCCGCGCGCGATGGCGCCGATCCGCTGTTGCTGGTCCTGCCGTCCGACCACGTGATCGGCGACGAAGCCGCCTTCCAGGCAGCGGTACGCGTGGCCGCCGTTGCGGCCGAGCAAGGCAAGCTGGTGACGTTCGGGATCAAGCCGACCGCACCGGAAACCGGCTACGGCTACATCAAGGCGGCGGCCGGCGACGGCGCACGCGCGGTCGAGCGCTTCGTCGAAAAGCCCGACCTGGCGACCGCGAAAAGCTACCTGGCCTCTGGCGAGTACTACTGGAACAGCGGCATGTTCCTGTTCCGCGCTTCGCGCTACCTGGAAGAACTGCGCAAGTTCCAGCCCGCCATCGCCGATGCCTGCACCAAGGCCTGGCAATCGGCCAAGCGCGATGCCGACTTCACCCGCCTGGACAAGGAGGCCTTCGCCGCCAGTCCCTCCGATTCCATCGACTACGCGGTGATGGAGAAGACCGCCGACGCGGTGGTGGTGCCGCTGGACGCCAAGTGGAGCGACGTCGGCTCGTGGTCGGCGCTGCTGGACGTGTCGCCGCAGGACGCCAACGGCAACGCCCACCATGGCGATGTGATCGAGATCGATTGCCGCAACACCTACGCCTACGGCTCGCGCCTGATCGCGATGGTGGGCCTGCAGGACGTGGTGGTGGTGGAGACCGACGACGCGGTACTGGTCGGCCATCGCCAACGCATCCAGGAAGTGAAGGACATCGTCGGCAGGATCAAGGCCGATGGGCGTTCCGAAGCCACCTGGCACCGCAAGGTGTACCGCCCGTGGGGCGCCTACGATTCGATCGACAACGGCCAGCGCTTCCAGGTCAAGCGCATCACGGTCAAGCCCGGCGCCACGCTGAGCCTGCAGATGCATCACCACCGTGCCGAGCACTGGATCGTGGTCAGCGGCACCGCCGAGGTCACGCGTGGCGAAGAGGTGCTGCTGCTCACCGAGAACCAGAGCACCTACATCCCGCTCGGCGTGACGCATCGTTTGAAGAACCCGGGCAAGCTGCCGCTGGAGCTGATCGAAGTGCAGTCGGGCAGCTACCTGGGCGAGGACGACATCGTGCGCTTCGAGGACACCTACGGGCGCACCTGAGTTCGGCGCGCGCCGCAAACGCAAAGAGCCGGGCATTGCCCGGCTCTTTGTTTTTCGGCTGCGTGGTTTAACGTGTGCGGCGGTCAGGCGGCCGGCGCTGCCGCGGCGAGTTCGCCGATCACCTGGCGCAGACCATCGCGCCACTGCGGCAGCTCCAGCGCGAAATCGCGCTGCAGGCGCGACACGTCCAGGCGCGAATACGCCGGACGCTTGGCCGGGGTCGGATAGTCCGCGGTGGTGATCGGCAGCACACGCGGCGCGCGCGGCAACAATCCCGCCGCCACCGCCTCGGCGAAGATCGCCTCGGCGAAACCGTGCCAGGTGGTCTCGCCGGCCGCGGTCAGATGCCAGGTGCCGGACGGCAGCGTCGCGCGCTGGGCCAGCACGCGCGCGGTGACATCGGCGATCAGCACCGCCGGCGTCGGCGTGCCGACCTGGTCGGCGACCACCTTGAGTTCGTCGCGGTCGGCGCCGACCCGCAACATGGTGCGCAGGAAATTGTGCCCGTGCGCGGCGTAGACCCAGGCAGTGCGGAAGATCAGGTGCTGCGCCCCGGAGGCGCGGATCGCCTCTTCGCCAGCGAGCTTGGTGGCGCCGTACACGCCCAGCGGCGCGGTCGGCGCGTCCTCCGGATAAGGCTGGGTGCCCTGGCCATCGAACACATAGTCGGTGGAGTAATGCACCAGCGGCATGCCGTGCGCCGCGCACCAGGCGGCGATCGCCGCCGGCGACTCGGCATTGGCGCGGTGCGCCGCTTCCGCGTCCTGCTCGGCACGATCGACCGCAGTGTAGGCCGCGGCGTTGACCACCGCCGTCGGCCGCAGCCGGTCCAGCAGTTCGCCCAGGGTCTGCGGCTGGTCGAAATCGGCGCGCTCGCAGGCGCTGCCGTCTGGCAACTGGCCGCTGCGCGTGGTCGCGACCACCGGCCCCTGCCCGGCCAGCGCCCGCAGCAGTTCCTGCCCGACCTGGCCGTTGCCGCCGAAGACCAGCACGCTCATGGCTGGTAGACCGGCAGGCGCTCGACCGGGATGTCGGCCAGGGACGGCGCAACCGCGTCCTTGCCCGACAGCACCGGCTCGGAGATCGGCCAGTCCACGCCGATCGCAGCATCGTCCCAGCGCACGCCGGCATCGGCTTCCTTGACGTACACGTCGGTGCACAGATAGCTGAACACCGCGCGCTCCGACAACACGGCAAACCCGTGCGCGAAGCCTTCCGGAATCCAGAACTGCTTCTTGTTCTCCGCGCTCAGCACCACCGCGGCCCAGCGGCCGAAGTGCGGCGAGCCGTGGCGGATGTCGACGGCGACGTCGTACACCTCGCCTTCCAGCACGCTGACCAGCTTGCCCTGCGGCCGCGGCCACTGGTAATGCAGGCCGCGCAGCACGCCCTTGGCCGAGGTGGAGACGTTGCTCTGCACGAACTTGGTCGGCAAGCCGTGTTCACCAAAACGCTCGGCGTTCCAGGTCTCGAAGAAATAGCCACGCGCGTCGCCGAACACTGCCGGCTCGATCACCACGCAGCCAGGCAGATTGGTTTCAATCACTTTCACGGAACGGATCCTCGTACAGCCAGTTCATGCAGGTAGGTGCCATAAGCGTTCTTGCGCAGCGGAGCGGCAAGTGTCTCCAGCTGCGCCGCGTCGATCCATCCCTGCCCGAAGGCGATCTCTTCCGGGCAGCAGACCTGCAGGCCCTGTCGCGACTGGATGGTCTCGATGAAATTGGAGGCCTCGTGCAGCGACTGGTGGGTGCCGGTATCCAGCCACGCGTAGCCGCGACCCAATGCCTCCAGGTGCAGTTCGCCGGCCTCCAGGTAACGGCGGTTGAGATCGGTGATCTCCAGTTCGCCGCGCGGCGACGGCGTCAGCTCCGCGGCATGGTCGCTGGCCTGACCATCGTAGAAATACAGGCCGGTAACCGCGTAGTTGGAGCGCGGCTTGGCCGGCTTTTCCTCGATGTCGATGACCTTGCCGGAGGCGTCGAACTCGGCCACGCCGTAGCGCTCGGGGTCGTTGACCCAGTAGCCGAACACGGTCGCGCCATGCTGGCGCGCATCGGCGCGGCGCAGGGTCTCGGTCAGGCCGTGGCCGTGGAAGATGTTGTCGCCCAGCACCAGGCAACTCGGTTTGCCGGCGACGAAGTCGCGGCCGATCAGGTAGGCCTGGGCCAGCCCGTCCGGGCTCGGCTGCACCGCGTACTGGATGTCCATGCCCCACTGCGCGCCATCGCCCAGCAGCGCCTGGAACAGCGCCTGCTCGTGCGGGGTGTTGATGATCAGCACCTCGCGGATGCCGGCCAGCATCAGCACGCTGAGCGGGTAGTAGATCATCGGCTTGTCGTACACCGGCAGCAGCTGCTTGCTGACGCCCTTGGTGATCGGGTACAGCCGCGTGCCGGAGCCGCCAGCGAGGATGATGCCCTTGCGTTGTGTCATGAGGTATTTCCTGGTGAAGTCCGCACGCGCATGGGCGGATTCTTGCGAGGGACTGGCGTTATGCCGCGGTGCCGATGCGTTCCAGCCGATAGCTGCCGTCGAGCACGCCCTGCACCCAGTCCTGGTGGCTCAGGTACCAGTCCACGGTGAGCGCGATGCCCTGTTCGAAGGTGTACTGCGGCTCCCAGCCCAGTTCGTTCTTCAGCTTGGACGCATCGATGGCGTAGCGGCGGTCGTGGCCGGGCCGATCGGCGACGTAGGTGATCTGGCTGGCGCGCGGCTTGCCGTCCTCGCGCGGACGCCGCGCGTCCAGCAGCGCGCAGATCGCCTGCACCACCTCGATGTTCTGTTTCTCGGAATTGCCGCCGACGTTGTAGGTCTCGCCCACCTTGCCCTTGGCCAGCACGGTGCGGATCGCCTCGCAGTGGTCGCCGACGAACAGCCAATCGCGTACCTGCTTGCCGTCGCCGTACACCGGCAGCGGCTCGCCGGCCAGCGCCTTGGCGATCACCAGCGGGATGAGCTTCTCGGGGAAGTGGTACGGGCCGTAGTTGTTGGAGCAGTTGGTGGTCAGCACCGGCAGGCCGTAGGTGTGGTGGAACGCGCGCACCAGATGGTCGGACGCGGCCTTGGACGCCGAATACGGCGAGTTCGGCGCGTAAGGCGTGGTTTCGCTGAACTTGCCGGTCTCGCCGAGCGTGCCGTAGACCTCGTCGGTGGACACGTGCAGGAAGCGGAACGCGTCGCGGCGGTCTTCAGGCAGCGCCTTCCAATGATCGCGCACAGACTCCAGCAGGCCGAGGGTGCCCACCACGTTGGTCTGGATGAAGGCGCCGGGCCCGTCGATCGAGCGGTCCACGTGACTTTCGGCGGCGAAATTGACCACCGCGTCGGGCTGGTGCTCGGCGAGCAGGCGGCCCACCAGATCGCGGTCGCCGATATCCCCGTGCACGAACACATGGTCCGGGTTGCCGTCCAGCGACGCCAGCGTGTTCAGGTTCCCGGCATAGGTCAACGCGTCCAGGTTGATCACACGGATGCCGCGCGCCACCGCCTCGAGCACGAAGTTACCGCCGATGAAGCCGGCACCGCCGGTTACGAGCCAAGTCGCCACTGTATTTCTCCCAATTTCGCGCCGAAAGCGCGCCTTATGCAAACCTCGCAGGATATACGCTTTATATGAACAGATCGTCGTTCGATGCCTCCGATGAAGTGCACCAAACCAGACCATACGCCCTCGCATGGTTCTCCGCGCCCGGTTAGAATCCTCCGACTGCCCCGCGCCAGCCGCCGCGGCCGGGCCTTCCCGCACTGCTGAAGGATCTCGTACACGATGAAAATCCTCGTCGCCTACAAGCGCGTGGTGGACTACAACGTCCGCATCCAGGTCAAGCCGGACGGCTCCGGCGTGATCACCGAGGGCGTCAAGCTCTCCGCCAACCCGTTCGACGAAATCGCCCTGGAAGAGGCGCTGCGCCTGCGCGACGCCGGCATCGCCAGCGAGGTGGTGGTCGCCACCATCGCCCCGGCCGACGCCGCCGCGCACCTGCGCAACGGCCTGGCGATGGGCGCCAACCGTGCCATCCACGTGGTCGCCGACGCGGCGATCCAGCCGCTGACCGCGGCGCGCACCCTGCTCAAGCTGGTCGAGCAGGAGCAGCCGGACCTGGTGATCCTGGGCAAGCAGGCGATCGACGACGACGCCAACCAGACCGGGCAGATGCTGGCCACGCTGTGGGGCCGTCCGCAGGCGACCTTCGCCGGCAAGCTGGTGGTGGCCGACGGCAAGGCGACGGTGACCCGCGAGGTCGACGCCGGCCTGGAGACCCTGGAAGTGGACCTGCCGGCGGTGGTCACCACCGACCTGCGCCTGAACGAGCCGCGCTTCATCAAGCTGCCGGACATCATGAAGGCCAAGAGCAAGCCGCTGCAGACGCTGGCCTTCGCCGACCTGGGCGTGGAGGCCAACGACAGCCTCACCACCACCCACTACGCCCCGCCGGCCAAGCGCAGCCGCGGCGTGATGGTCAAGGATGCCGCCGAACTGGTGGCCGCACTCAAGCAGAAGGGGTTGCTGTAATGGCCAAGATCCTCGTCGTCGCCGAACATCTCAACGGGCAGCTCAACGCCGCCACCGCCAAGTGCGTCAGCGCCGCGCAGGCGCTGTCGGCCGAGGCCATCGACATCGTGGTGCTGGCGTCCGATCCGGCCGCGGTGGCTGCCCAGGCCGCGCAGATCGCCGGCGTCGCCCGCGTCCTCACCGTCGCCAACTCCGCCAACGAACACGCCATCGCGCAGGTGCTGGGCCCGCAGATCGCCGCCTTGGCGAAGAGCTACACCCACGTGTTCGGCCCCTCCACCACGTTCGGCAAGGACCTGATGCCGGTGGTGGCGGCCCTGCTCGGCGTCAACCAGATCTCCGACCTGATGGCGGTGGACGGCGACTACGCGTTCAAGCGCCCGATCTACGCCGGCAACGCCATCATCAGCGTGCAGGCCCCGGCCGACCAGATCGTGGTCGCCACCGTGCGCAGCGCCTCGTGGCCGGAAGCGGCGCAGGGCGGCAGCGCGGCGGTCGAAGCGGCCAGCGTCGACGCGGCGCTGCCGAGCCACACCCGCTTCGTCGGCCTGGCTGCGGGCAAGTCCGACCGCCCCGACCTGCAGAGCGCCAAGCGCGTGGTCTCCGGCGGCCGCGGCGTCGGTTCGGCGGAGAACTTCCAGATCGTGTACCAGCTCGCCGACAAGCTGGGCGCGGCGGTCGGCGCCTCGCGCGCGGCGGTCGACGCCGGCTACGTGCCCAACGAACTGCAGGTCGGCCAGACCGGCAAGATCATCGCGCCGGAGCTGTACGTGGCGATCGGCATCTCCGGCGCCATCCAGCACCTGACCGGCATCAAGGACGCCGGCACCATCGTCGCGATCAACAAGGACCCGGAATCGCCGATCTTCGAGATCGCCGACATCGGCCTGGTCGGCGACCTGTTCACGGTGCTGCCGGAGCTGGAAAAGGCACTGGGCTGAGCAGTCAGGAGGACCTGGGGATGATGCCGCACGGCGCCGACGGCGTGCCCGCGCCGCGCCACCGTGCGGATCATCTGGCGGCGTTCGTCGTGCTGCTGTGCGGCGGCTACCTGGCTGCCCTATGGTGGGTGGACCGCGGCAACGGCACGTTCGCCCGGCTCGGCGCGGTCTGGCCGTTGCTCGCGCTGGCGGTGCTGCCGGTCTCGGTCAGCTACCTGTTGCGCTTCTGGCGCTGGCGCTGGCTGCTGCAACGGCAAGGCCATGCGGTGCCGTTCTGGCTGGGCTGGGCCGCCTACCTGGCCGGCTTCGCCTTGACCGCGACCCCGGGCAAGGCCGGGGAATTGCTGCGCATCCGCTATTTCGCCCGCATGGGCGTACCGGCCGGGCGGACGCTGGCGGTATTCGTGTTCGAGCGCGCCTCCGACCTGCTGGTGATCCTGGCGCTGTCGCTGTTGGCTGCGCCGGTCTTCCCCACCCTGGGCACCCTCGCCGCGGTGGTGTTGGGCTTCGTCGCGCTGCTGTTCGGCGCTGCCGCCTGGCCGGCCCTGCTTACATGGCTGGAGAATGTGGGCGCGCCTGCCCGGCCGCTGGCTGCGGGGGACGGCGCAGTTCGCCGTATTCGCCGCCATGGAGTTGCGTGCCTGCCTGGGCGCCTCGCAACTGGTGCGCAGCCTGATTGCCGGTGCCGGCGCCTGGGGCCTGACCTCGGCGGTCTTCGTCGGGCTGTGCAGCGGCCTGGGCCTGGACCTGGACCCGCTGGTCGCGTTCGGCATCTACCCGCTGGCGATGCTGATCGGCGCGCTGTCCTTCGTGCCCGGCGGTGTCGGCACCACCGAACTGGCGATCGTGCTGATGCTGGACCGGCTGGGCGTCGCCACCGCCGATGCGATCGCAGTCGCGGTGGCCGCGCGGCTGGTGACGCTCTGGTATGCGGTCGCCGTGGGCGCCCTGGCGATGAGCGCAACCGAGTTCCTGCAACGGCGTCAGCGGACTGAGCGGGGCCAGGGCGTGTCGCGGGTATAATCGCGGCCCCGCTATGCATCACCAGGCCGCAGAATGTCCGTCCCCCCCAGCTTTCCCGCCGACCGCCCGGCTGCTTCAGGGCGCGCGCTCTGTGTGGATCTGGACGGCACCCTGCTGAATTCGGACATCCTCTACGAGTCCCTGCTGGCCCTGCTGGCGCGCAATCCGCTGTACGTGTTCCTGCTGCCGCTGTGGCTGCTGCGCGGCAAGGCCGCGCTGAAGCGCGAACTGGCCGCGCGGGTCACGCTCCCGGCCGAGACCCTGCCCTACAACGAGCACGTGCTGGAGCTGCTGCGTACGACCACGCAGCGCCCGCGCGTGCTGTGCACCGCCTCAGACCAGTTGCTGGTCGCGCCGATCGCCGCGCACCTGGGCCTGTTCGAAGAGGTCATCGCCAGCGACGGCCAGCGCAACCTGTCCGGCCGCAACAAGGCCGACGTGCTGGTGCAGCGGTTCGGCGAAGGCAATTTCGACTACGCCGGCAATGGCCGCGTGGACCTGCACGTATGGGACAAGGCCGGTGGCGCCTGGGTGGTCAACAACGGCAACGGACTGCGCGCCGCTGCCGCACAGCGCACCACCGTCCACGGCCACTGGCCGGCGCCGCCGCGCGCCCGTGCCTGGCTCAAGGCGCTGCGCCTGCACCAATGGCTGAAGAACCTGCTGGTGTTCGTGCCGCTGCTGACCGCGCATCGCTTCCTGGACGGCGCCTCGGTGCTGCAGTCGGTGATCGCCATGGTCGCGTTCGGGCTCTGCGCCTCCGGCGTCTACGTGCTCAACGACCTGCTCGACCTCACCCCCGACCGCCAGCATCCGCGCAAGCGCAAGCGGCCGTTCGCCGCCGGCCGGCTGCCACTGCTGCAGGGCCTGTTCGCCGCGCCCGCCCTGACCCTGGCCGGACTGGCGCTGTCGCTGGCCTGCAACCTGCAGTTCACCCTGGTGCTGCTGGCCTATTACGTGATGACGCTGGCGTACTCGCTGCGCCTCAAGCGCATCGTGATGATCGACGTGGTGCTGCTGGCGGCGCTGTACACCGTGCGCATGATCGGCGGCGCGGTCGCGATCGACCTGGAGCTGTCGTTCTGGCTGCTGGCGTTCTCGATGTTCATTTTCCTCTCGCTGGCGCTGCTCAAGCGCTACACCGAGTTGCACGCCATGCTGGGCAGCGGCAAGACCAAAGCTAGCGGGCGCGCCTATTCGGTGGAGGACCTGGTGCTGCTGCAGTCGATGGGCGCGGCGGCCGGCTACATCGCGGTGCTGGTGATGGCGCTGTACATCAATAGCCCGGCAAGCGTGCAGTTGTATCGGCATCCGCAGCTGCTGTGGCTGATCTGCCCGGTGCTGCTGTACTGGGTCAGCCGGGTGTGGATCGTGGCGCACCGCGGCGACATGCACGACGACCCGATCGTGTTCGCCGCCACGGACCGGGTCAGCCAGATGGTCGTCGTGTTGTGCGGGCTGTTCGCGCTGAGCGCCATCTGATGGCGGACGCCGGGCAGTCCTGGGGGCGCTACCCACGGGTGACGCAAACGCTGCTGCCGATCGCCGACCGGGCGGCTGCGCTGCCGGCCTTCGCCGGCCACGCACTGCCGCGGGGCAATGGCCGCAGCTACGGCGACAGTTGCCTCAACCCGGACGGCACCCTGCTGTGCGCCCGCGGCCTGGACCGCTTCATCGGCTTCGACCCGGCCTCCGGCCGCCTGCGCTGCGAGGCGGGGGTCACCCTCGCCGAGATCATCGATCTGGCACTGCCGCAAGGCTGGTTCCTGCCGGTGACCCCGGGCACCCGCTACGTCACCGTGGCCGGCGCCATCGCCAACGACGTGCACGGCAAGAACCATCACCGCACCGGCAATTTCGGCCACCACGTGCTCGCCTTCGAACTGCTGCGCAGCGACGGCAGCCGCCGCCTGTGCACACCGCACGACGATGCCGGGGGCTGGTTCGCGGCCACGGTTGGCGGACTTGGCCTGACCGGGCTGATCACCTGGGCGGAGATCCAGTTGCGCCGCGTGCCGGGCCCGGCCCTGGAGACGGAGAACATCCGCTTCGGCTCGCTCGACGAGTTCTTCGCGCTGTCCGCCGCCTCGGCCGACAGCCACGAGTACAGCGTCGCCTGGATCGACTGCCTGGCCAGCGGTCGCGCCCGCGGCCGCGGCCATTTCACCCGCGCCGATCACTGCGCCGGCCTGCCCGAGGAGCGCCCGGTCTCGCCCGGCAAGGGCCTGGCGATGCCGCTGACCCCGCCGGTCTCGCTGGTCAACAAGCTGTCGCTGCGGCCGTTCAACGCGCTGTACTACTGGCGCCAGCCCGCGCGCAGCAAACGCCGGCTGAGCCATGTGCTGCCGTTCTTCTATCCGCTGGACGGTATCCGCCACTGGAACCGCATGTACGGCCCGCGCGGCTTCCTGCAGTATCAGTGCTTGCTGCCGCCGGCCACCGCACGCGACGGTGTGGATGCGCTGCTGGCGGAAATCGCCCGCAGCGGCAGCGGCTCCTTCCTGGCGGTACTTAAGGAATTCGGCGACCTTCCTTCGCGCGGCATGCTGTCCTTCCCTCGCCCGGGCACCACGCTGGCGCTGGACTTCCCCAACGACGGCGCCGACGTACTGCGCCTGCTGGAGCGGCTGGACCGGATTGTCGACGCCGCTGGCGGCGCTCTGTACCCTGCCAAGGACGCGCGCATGTCCGCCGCCTCGTTCCAGCGCGCCTATGCCCGCTGGCAGGACTTCAACCGCTATCTCGATCCCCGCTTTTCTTCCGGCTTCTGGCGCCGGGTCACGGAGTGAACATGCAACGCGTCCTCATCATCGGTGCCACCTCGGCGATCGCCGAGGCCACCGCCCGGCACTACGCCGCGCGCGGCGCGGCCCTCCACCTGCTCGGCCGCCAGGCCGCGCGCCTGGACGCGATCGCGTCGGACCTGTCGGCGCGCGGCGGCAGGGCCAGCGTCGGCGTGCTCGACGTCAACGACAGCGCCGGCCATGCGGCGGCCTTCGATGCCGCCTGGGCCGCGCTGGGTGGCGTGGACGTGGTGCTGATCGCCCACGGCACACTGCCCGACCAGGCCGCGTGCGACGCCTCGGTCGAGCTGTCGATGCGCGAGTTCGCCACCAACGGCACCTCGACCATCGCGCTGTGCGCCGCACTGGTGCCGCGCCTGCGCACGGGCGCGACGTTGGCGGTGATCTCGTCGGTGGCCGGCGACCGCGGCCGCGCCAGCAATTACTTATACGGCAGTGCCAAGGCCGCGGTCAGCGCCTACCTGAGCGGCCTCGGCCAACGTCTGCGCTCGGAGGGCATCAACGTGCTCACGATCAAGCCGGGTTTCGTCGATACGCCGATGACCGCCGCCTTCAAGAAGGGCGTGCTGTGGGCCAAGCCCGACCAGATCGCCAAGGGCATCCTGCGCGCGGTGGACGGCCGCCGCGCGGTCGCCTACCTGCCCGGTTTCTGGTGGGCGATCATGCATGTAATCAAGCTAATCCCAGAACCAATTTTCATGCGGATCAAGCTATGAAGCGCATCCGCTTGATCACGCTGTACCTGGCTTTCGCAGCGGTCGCCGCCGCAGTCAATATCGGCACCCAGTGGATCGCTGTACGAGCTTGGCTGTGGCCATCAACCACAGTTCCGGCCAGCATCGCCGCCGGCACACTCACAGGGCTGCTTGTGAAGTACCTGCTGGATAAGCGTTGGATTTTCCGTTTCGCCACGCGTGACGCCCGCCACGATACGCGCACCTTTGCTATGTATACCGTGATGGGAGGCATGACCACGCTAGTCTTTTGGGGTAGCGAACTGGTTTTTCATTGCCTGTTCGGCAGCGAGGGAATGCGCTATGTGGGTGCCATCATTGGCCTTGCGATCGGCTACGTTTCCAAATACCAACTCGATAAGCGCTTTGTTTTCATCAACCGTGGGACTTCCTACTACCCATGATCAGTCGTTCCATCCCTGCCGCGCAATCCACCCGCCCCGCGAGTACGACCTGGATGCGCGTACTGCCTTGGCTGGCCCTACTCGCCTCCGGCGCATTCTGCATTCATTACTACCTAGAGCTTAAAAAGGGCTTCTTCGACGACGTATACATCTACCTCGCCGTTGCGCGCAATGCGATGGACTACGGCACGTGGCAGTACTACCCACACCTGGCAGAGCGCGGCGCGCTACTGGCATCTTCACCGATAAGGATCGTGGTATTGACCGCAGCCGCCGCGTTGTCCGAGCTTTTCGGCCACGGACAACGCACCCTTCTAGATGCAAAAATCACGATCTTACTCAGCGGTATGATCACGTGGCTGGTCTTTTTGCCATTTTGGCGACGGAATTTGACCGCATTTGCTTGGCTAGGCGCAACATTGGCACTTCTGTCCACCTGCCTAGACACTATTTTCGAGTTTGAGGGTGGCCTTCTACTGATGTGGGTTGCCACTTTAGCAATGCTGGTACGCCAACAGCCCACAAACCTGCGCTTGCTAAGCTGGCTGCTTCCACTGGGCCCACTCATTCGCCCCGATGTGAGCCTACCAATTCTGGCTCTTTACTTCGTGCATATCGGCACCCGCAACCGGAAAGCACAACTGCTGCCTCAGATCAAATCCATCCTGATGCCGCTAGTAGTCTTTTCAATTGCATGGGTCACTCTTTGCGCGCTACTCAGGGTCTGGCCAGTTCCGGTCACATACTGGGGGAAATCCGCCCTCCCGTTCTTGTTTGAGAAGACAACACTACTTGTTGCCTTACCCGAACGACTTGGCATTTCACTCCTATTACGCTCGCAATTTCCATCGAATGTCAACACGATTGCTGGCTGGGCATGCATTCTCGGCACACTAGGAGCGCTAGCCCTCAATAAACCACGAATCAATCGAGTTGCCATCGCCGCAATGGTCTTGTGCTACGTCATTATTTTTTTTCGCATGCCAGCAAATTTCTGGTGGTATTATCAGAATATCCTTAGCCTGATAATCGGAGCACTATTAGGCCGCTCCTTTTTCACGCAGCGAAAGGACTCACAAAATATGATAGCCGGCGCCCTGGGCGTTTTACTGATCACGTCACTGTGCTATGGAAGGCTACCGAACGACGGCCCAAACCAATGGCGCACTGGCGAGCAAACGCGAGCCCAAGGCTATTTGTCACTTGCAGTGTCGCGCACCGATCATGGCACCTTTAAACTTCCCGAGACCGGGGAATTCATCTTGCGAAATCCTGAAATTGGGATGATTTCCTATTATTCGACACTACCGATTTTCCAATGGGATTCAGCCGGCTTGGCACAACCCTTGGACAACCCTTTGGTCACCCAAAGCCACATGCGCTATTTTTATCCAACCAAATTGCGTCGGACAGCACTTGAAGATGCTCAAGATATCGTTAATCGTGTTGGTCACCCGATTCCAGTACTTGATGTCTGGGCGATGGAGGACCGCGATTACTCCAAAGCGCGCACGAAATGCCATTGGGTACTACCCAAGCAGGCTCTCTGCATTAACCAGTATCGGGTATTGGAGCCCGCTAAAGGGAGGGAAGCGAAGTGAGGCATCCGATCAAAGTCATTTACATTGGGCTTCTGTTCTTGGGGGGATGCGGGGGCAAGCCTAGTGATGCAGAAGCACTGCTGACCCAGAATCCGCCACCGCCTGAAACTGATTCCAACATAGCGAACACGCCCCCCTCTGCAACTGCCGACACCTCCTTTCTTAAATTAAGTGGCGTAAAGGGCTTGATGCGAGCTGAGCTAATGCAGCCGACATGCTCGAAACTGGTCACAGCGATTATCAAGTGGAATAGTCCGACCAAGGACGGTACAGAGCTATGGGTCGGACCAGAGGACAAGAAGCAACTAGTGTTCGCCGGCGGAAGCAACGAGAGCCCAACAATTCCTGGCTGGGTCGCGCCCGGGCAAATATTTACACTGCGCGCCAGCCACAGCAATCAAGAACTGGACAGATTAATAATACCTGGCACCGCCTGCCCATAGCGGTAATGGGCACCGACGAAAATGATCAGGCCATGAACAATCTATAGTGGGAAATACGAGAAAATAAGACGGGATTTAGGTGACTCACCAATGATGTATCGCATTACCCAATCTATATGCATTGACTGAAAAAACGCAGCAAATGCGTCTTTGTCAGGCAGCAAGCTGGATGGCAAAGCCCGGCCACGCATGCAGCCTTCTTAGAAAACCGACTATCCCGGCGTTCGGCATACGAGGACCGGCCGGAATAAACCACGGCAGCAAGAACCTGCCATGGCCACCTGGATCGGCGTTCACTATCCCATCCATGGCAGCATGCGGATATCGATGCAGAACCGACGGGAGCGATACAGAGCACATCAAGAGAACGGAAAATCGCCCCCCCAAAAACACTACTCAAATCTTGTAGACTAAATCGCACCTTATTTTCAACTAGCTCCATTTTTCACACGCGAATCGAATGCATCACTTATCACTCGCCAGACAGCCTCGCGCGAATAATTTTTTGCAATAAAATCACGCGACGCGCCGGACACTCGCTCCCACTCCGCATCATCGCGTAACAGCGTAACAATTGAAGCGGCCATATTCTGAGGGTCTGCACTGTGCGGCATGAAGATCGCTGCCTCGCCCAACCCTTGCATGCCCGTAGGCGTTGTGACGCATGGCAAACCGAAGCGCATGCTTTCGACTACCTTTCCCTTAACGCCGCCTCCAAAGCGCAACGGAGCCACAGACACTCGGGAAGTTCGGTAATAGCGCTCCAGATCTGCGTCGCTAACGTAGCCGGTAACGCGAATAGAATCGCTAGCAAGCGCTTGTACGTCCGCGTGAGGATTTGACCCGACCATCGTCAGATGAGCATCTGGCATGTCCTTGCGCACCAATGGCAATACCTCGCTGACGAACCAGATGGCGGCATCGACGTTCGGTGGATGCGCGAAACCGGCGACAAACAGAATGCCTTGACGGCCTCGCGGGCCTTCCAGCGCCGGGCCACTGACCGGATCATATGCATACAAGGGCACGGTCGCCGCCGCTCCCTGTACAGCCTCAGCCATGAACCACTGTTCGACATGACGGGTTTCGTCGGCTGACGGATACAGAACCACGTCAGACTTGCGCCACATCGTGTACTCCATGTCGCGAAAACGAGTCATCTCCGCCTCAAGACCGGCATCGTGCGCTAGCTTGAGTTGCTCCATCATCCTCAGGTGATGAATATCGTGCCCATAATAAATGACACGCGCGCCAGAATGCGCGCGGACAATATCCACCAAACCAATCGAAACATGCGGGCGATTAAGAATTACTGTAGAGAGATAATGGCCATTGTCGCGCATCCAATCCTCGAACCTACCGAAATATTCCCCTCCGCACAGTGACTCGATGCCGAGCTGCTGCAATGCCGGGGTGTAATCAGCATCGAAATAAGCATTTTCCGGCCAGAAGTGCACAGCATAGCCCTTCTGCACCAGTAGCGACATCAATTGCCAGGTGGCACGAGAGCCAGCATCGCGGTCTGGCTGCGGCACGTAATGATCAACCACCAGAACGTGTGAACGTCCGATAGAACGGTCGCGTGCCAAAAAAACATCCTGCGCATTGGGAAGGTGATCGCGCTCCAGGGTCTGGCGCCAGCGCTCAAAGAATTTCAGGCGATTGACGGCCTGGTAAGCCTTAACCCCGCTCGACTCATCCGTGCCGCTGGAAATGCCCTCATAATGCACCACAATCGAGGCCGGCTGCAGGTAAACCTTCAGGCCCTGCGCGCGGACCCGGAATGCCAAGTCAGTGTCCTCATAATACGCCGGTGCGTAATGCTCGTCGAAGCGACCAAGCGTTTCGAACAGATCGCGACGCAGCATGATCGACGCGCCCGATATATAGTCGACCTCCTTCAGATACGAATACGGTGCGCGTGCCGGATTCTCCATGCGACCGAAGTTCCAAGCGCTACCGTCCTTCCAGACGATTCCACCAGCCTCCTGCAAGCGACCGTCGGGATAGATTAGCTTAGAACCGACCATACCAGCGTCTTCGCGCTGAAATACAGACAGAAGCGCCTCCAGCCAACCCTTCGTTACTTCGGTGTCATTGTTAAGGAAGTACACGTACTCGCCGCGCGCCCTGCGCGCAAGCTCATTGCATGAGCGGAGGAAGCCCATATTCTGAGGATTTTCGTAATATATAAGGCCGGGAATCTGAGCGATTCGCGAAATCTGCGGATCGCCGGACGCATCCTCAGCGACCAGTATCTCGATCGGCACACTCGGCAAATGATCATATAATGATTGCAGGCACACCAATGTGCATGACAGGTTGCCGTAGACCGGAATCAGCACCGAGACTAGAGGTCGCTCCTCGTTCTCAAAGCGGATTCCGCGCAATGACGTCTCTGGGTCCTGCTCCACTTTTGCCGCCACAAGTTGCGGCGGTAGCGGCCGCGCCTCAGCCTCGCGCTCTGCCATCCAGCGCCGCACCAGCGTGCGCAGGTGCTTCAGCGCGGGGTGACGCACAAACGGCTTTCCGCGGAGCGACGCAACTACAGCACTCCAATCGCCACGCGCGACGCGACTTCCAAAACGAACCGCTCGCGTCAACCTCCAGGAACGCGACTCCAGTAAAGTTTTGAGTTGCTGCTCAAGATCGCGAATAACAGCACGGTACGCAGCGATATCTGCACCGTAATCGTGTCCAGCAATGGGAAGGGGCTCGACTAATCGGATAGCACCAACCTGCTGACGCCGAGCTTTCGAAGAAGACACCGATTCGCGAAGGAAATGCAGATCATCGCGCAACGCATCGATCTTGCCCTGACTTGCAGTCACTTCAGCTGCGTTTGCCTGTAGTTGCTGCTCGCTTTCAGCAAGGACTTGGCGAAGCTCTGACACTTCACGCTCCAACACACCGGCCCGCCGCGCGCTTTCCTCCGCGCTAGCCACAGCCACGCGCTTGTCTTCGGCAAATACCTCAATCAGCGCAGTTTTTTCCTGATAATCCGCTTGCACAGCACATAGCCGCTGAACCAGATCCACCCTCTCACTCTCGAGCTTGAGTGCCCAACGTACCTTTTCGTCGAATTCGCGCTGCAATTGCTCAAGCATGTCTAGCAGACGACTGCGCTCGGATTCCAGCGATTGCGCCCACTCAGTTCTGGCTTCAAA
>NZ_AQOK01000703.1:0-464 GCF_000364645.1 Xanthomonas sp. SHU 308
CAGGTGCGGGCGCAGCGGCGGGCCACAGCGCGGCGATGTTGTCGCGGAACAACCATGCCGCAGCGGCGGCCACCAGCACGGCGACCAGGATCCACGGCCAGAACGAGTGACGCGGCTGCATGGGATGCACATCTCCATCGGACAATGGAGGTGTGACCGCCGCGATGCGCGCCGGTTCCAGGGCGGGACGGCCAGCGTTCAGCCTAGATGCACGCCTTGCGCGAGGCGCCAGCGCCCCACCAGCGCCGCGTACGCGACTATTACCCCTGCGGGCCTTCGGCAAAGGCGATGCGCGCACCGACCCAGGCTGCGACCAGCGCCGCCGCGACGCGGTCGGCCTGCGCCGCCGGCATCGCCTTGTGCGCGATCATCCATTGCGCCGCGGCAGCGCGCGCCGGCTGCAAGGCCGCCAGTGCCGCCTTGCGATCGGCCTGCGGCCACACGCTCGCGTCGTGCCACGCGGC
>NZ_AQOK01000704.1:0-385 GCF_000364645.1 Xanthomonas sp. SHU 308
AAGCCCGCATGGCCGCCTGAAGTGCTGGCCAGCGTGGGTGGCACAACCTTGCATGGCAGCGCGCTGGAAGCCTGGCGCCATGTGGTTCCGGACCGCGTAGCAGGGGTCGCTGCGCCGCTGCCGTCGAGCGCCTCAGCCTGGGGCGCGACACGCTCATCGTGAATAAGAGCGGCTCACAAAACCCAGCGAAGCGGTTCTGGCGAGGCGCCGCATCGAAGGCAGTACGAGTAGTACGAGAAGATGCGGCAACGACGCCAGAAGGGTTTTGTGAGCCGCTCTAAACTCTGACCATGGCCCGAATCAAGAACGACAAGCACCCAGCCTCCGGACCCAAGCCATCGGCATCTGGCCGGCCACTGGGCATGGCCGATCTCGACTGGCTCGG
>NZ_AQOK01000705.1:0-871 GCF_000364645.1 Xanthomonas sp. SHU 308
CGCCGGCGCGCGCTGGGGCCTGGACGCGGCGCACCGGCAGCGTCACCAGGCGCCGGCCGACGACGCCTACACCTGGCGCTTCGCCCTGGACCGGCTGCTGCTCGGCCACGCCAGCGGCGCCGAGGACGACATCGACGGCGTGGCGCCGTGGCCGCAGCTGGAAGGCAGCGCCCTGGCCACGCTGGACACGCTGCTGCGCCTGCTGCGCGTGCTCGACCGCCACCAGGCGGCGCTGGCCGAGCCGATGCCGCCGGCGCAGTGGCGTGAAGTGCTGCTGGGCCTGCTCGAGGCGCTGCTGCCGCAGAGTCCGTCGGCGCCGCGCCAGCAGCGCGCGCTGGAGCGGCTGCGCGCGCTGATCGACCAGTTCGCGCGCGATGCCGCGCGCGCCGACTACACCGACGCGGTGCCGGCCGAGGTGGTCCGCGCGCACTTCGCCGCGGTGCTGGGCGAATCGGACACGCGCGCGCCGCTGCTCACCGGCGGCATCAGCTTCGGCCGCATGGTGCCGATGCGGCTGCTGCCGTTCCGGGTCATCTGCCTGCTGGGCATGAACGATGGCGACTTCCCGCGGCGCGATCCGGCCGCCGGGCTCAACCGCCTCACCGCCGAACTGGGCACCACCCGCCGCCGCCACGGCGACCGTTCGACGCGCGAGGACGACCGCTTCCTGTTCCTGCAGCTGTTCGCCTCGGCGCAGGAGGTGTTCTACCTGAGCTACCTGGGCGCCGACGCGCGCGACGGCAGCGTGCGCGAACCCTCGCCGCTGGTCGGCGAACTGCTGGCCTGCGCCGCCCAGTACCACGCCGATCCGGCCGCGGCCACGGCGCTGGTCGTGCGGCATCCGCTGCAGCCGTTCGCCGCCGCCGCGTTC
>NZ_AQOK01000706.1:0-259 GCF_000364645.1 Xanthomonas sp. SHU 308
GGCCCCCCCCTGCCAGTGCACGCGGGCATTGCGGCGGTCGGCATCGCGCTGCGCGACAACGCCGGTCGGCGCCGGCGGCGGGGCGCCGTCGGCGTTGCCGAACACGCGCAGGTCGCTGATCGCCAGGTGGGCGGCGCCGACGTGGCCGTGCACGTAGCGGATGTAGTGGGTGCGCACCGGCGCGGGCAATTGCAGGTAGGCGTTGGGCCGGTCGCGGCGGTCGGCGCCGTCGCCGACCTCGGCCAGCGGCAGCCAGTGG
>NZ_AQOK01000707.1:0-3281 GCF_000364645.1 Xanthomonas sp. SHU 308
CAGCCGGAACGCGGTGTAGATGTCCGGCGCATCGCCGTAGCGGCCGGCACGGTAGTCGGCGAAGTTGACCTGCACCGCGCGCACGCTGCGTTCCCCGCCCAGGTCCACGGTGAGGGTCTCGCCGGGCGTGTTGCGTGCGGCCACCCAGTAGCTGCGCGGGTCCTCGTCGGTGGCGCGGTCGGCGGCGAAGCCGTCCAGGGTGGACGAGGCGGTGGCCGGCTTGCGGTAGGACAACAGCATCCAGCCGGTGAACAGCGCCTCCGGGTCGGCCACCGGGCCGTCCGGCATCCAGTGCGGGAAATCGCCGAAGCGGGTCGACACGCGCATCTGTCCGTCGGCGGCGAACGCGGCGGGGAACAGCACGATGCGCCGTTCGAAGGTCCAGTTGGCGCCGATCCAGGCGGTGCCGCTGTTCCACCAGTTGCCGTGCGCGTCCTGGAAGGTGGAGCCGTGGCCGGCGCCCTGCATGAAGCCGCCGGGCTTGTAGGCCACCGGGTTGTACGCCGCATAGACGAACGGGCCGAGCGGGTGCTCGCCGACGTACACGCCGTTGGCGTAGGCGTTGTACTCGCTGCCGGGCGCGCCGTACTGCAGGTAGTAGCGGCCGCCGGTCTTGGTCATCCACGCGCCTTCCAGGTAGCTGCCGATCGGGCTGCCGTCGGGGAAGCGGGCACCGCGGTGGTCGGGGCCGAAGCGCTCCCAGCCGTGCTGCGCCGGGTCCAGCGCGAGCAAGGGCGTCGGCACGCCGCGGAAGGCAAACCCCTGCGCGTTGCGATCCATGGCGATGCCATACAGCGGATAGCGGTCCGACGAGCCCCAGTACAGGTACCACTGGCCGTCGTCGTCGATGAACAGGTCCGGGTCCCAGGGGCCGGGCGGCACGTCGCTGAGCGGGCGGCCCTTCATCTCGGTGCCGATCGGCTGGGCGCGCGGCAGCTTGGGCAGCAGCCGGGTCAGGAAGTCGAGCTTGCCGCTGGCCGGGTCGCGGGTCTGCAGCAGCGGGCGCGGTTCGAAGGCCGACTGCATGATCACCAGGCGGTCGCCGTCGGCCACCACCGCCGGCGCGACGATGCTCTCGAACGGCCAGCGGCTGGGCGTCACGAACTGCCAGTCGAGCAGGTTGCTGGAGCGCCAGTAGCCGTCGGCCAGGGTCTGGAACAGATAGTAGGCGTCGCCGAAGCGCACGAACACCGGGTCGGCGCCGGTGCGATAGGAAATGCCTTCGTTGAGTTGCTCGAAGTTGTAGCGGTAATCCAGGTCGATCGGATTGGCGTAGCTGCGCTGGCCTGGCGCCTGCGCCGCGGCCAGCCCGGCGGACGCCAGCAGCGCCAGCGTTGCGAATGCTCTGAACATGGCGATGGCCTTCCCCCCGTGGCGGCGCCGGCTACCGTAGCAAACGCAGCGGCAGGGCGCGATGCGGCAGGCCATGCCGCCGCGGTTACCATGGCGCCCGCCCGTTCGCCGCTGCCGTGCTGCGGCTGCGGCGCCTTCCTTCGCCGACCTCCGACTCCATGACCGCCAACGTTTCGCCGCGCCGCCTGCCGCCCGTGTTGTTGTCGTCCTTGCTGTTCGCGGCCGCTGCCGCCTTCGCCAACGACAGCAGCATCGGCGACGCCAATGGCTCCATCGAACTGATCCGCCAGCCGGACATCCGCATGAGCAAGGAAGACCTGTTCATCAGCGAGGAGCGGGTGCAGGTGGACTACGTGTTCACCAACACCAGCACGCGCGACCTGCTGGTGCCGATCGCTTTCCCGATGCCGCCGATGTACTTCGGCATGGCCGACCACAGCGCGCTCACCGACTTCAGGCTGTGGGTGGACGGCAAGCCGGTGCGCACCGAGCGCAAGCTGGTGGCGAAGCTGGACGGTGCCGACATCTCGCGCGCGTGGGCGGCCAGCGGCTGGACGCCGGACGACCTGGCAGAGTACGTCGAGGGCGGCACCGTTCCGGCCGGCCGCAAGCCGCTGCCCGCGCGCTGGTTCGATACGGATGGGCAGCCGCGCTTCACCCTCAGCGAGTACTTCGTCTGGCAGCAGCGCTTCCCCGCCGGCGGCACGGTGGCGATCCGCCATAGCTACGCGCCCAGTGTCGCTACCGGCGTGCCGATGCCGGCCAGCGACCTGATCGGCGAGTACGCCAAGCCCACCTGCCTGGACGCCGCCACCCAACAGCGCCTGCGTCGCCGCGCCGGCGCCAACGGCCTGCAGTGGAGCAACCTGCGCTACGTACTGCGCACCGGCGCCAACTGGAAGGGGCCGATCCAGGACTTCCACCTGACCCTGAAGAAGCGCGCCCCCGGCGACCTGCTCAGCCTGTGCTTCGACGGCGAGCTGCAGCGCACCGATGCGCTCACTTTCGAATTCCGCCAGCGCGACTTCGTGCCCGAGCGCGATCTGGACATCCTTTTCCTGCGCTGACGCGTAATCGGCGCCCGCAGCGGCCGGTCGCGCCGAAGCCGACATCCGGCTGAACGCCGATGCGGCGCGGTCGGCAGTTTCGACCCGACGCGGTGGCGCGCGCGGCGGCGGATCGGGCAGCATGCGGCGGCGCGATCCCTCCCCCAGGACCTGCCCGCATGCGCGATGCCGCCGTTGCCGCTTCCGATCCCGTCGCCTTGGTCGCGGCGCGCCTGGAACGCCTGCCGCCCACCCGCACCCTGTGGCGCCTGGTCGCGCTGCTGGCGCTGGGCGGCTTCTTCGAACTGTACGACCTGTTCCAGACCGCCTACCTCAGCCCCGGCCTGCTGCGCGACGGCATCTTCGCCGAGGGCGCGGCCGGCGTGTTCGGCATCGCCGACCAGGCCGCGTTCGCCTCGGCGACGTTCCTGGGCCTGTTCCTCGGCGCGAGCCTGCTCAGCCCGCTGGTCGATCGTTTCGGGCGCCGCGCGGTGTTCTCCTTCGCGCTGCTCTGGTACTGCGTGGCCACGGTGGCGATGGGCCTGCAGCACAGCGCGCTGGGGGTGATTTTGTGGCGCGGCGTGGTCGGCATCGGCCTGGGCGTGGAACTGGTCACCATCGATACCTATCTGTCGGAAATGGTGCCGCGACAGATGCGCGGTGCTGCGTTCGCGCTGGCGTTCTGCCTGCAGTTCCTGGCGGTGCCGGCGGTGGCGTTGAGCGCCTGGGCACTGGTGCCGCACGCGCCGCTGGGCCTGAGCGGCTGGCGCTGGGTGGCGCTGCTCAGCGGTGGCTTCGCGCTGGCGGTGTGGTGGCTGCGCAGCCGTTTGCCGGAGTCGCCACGCTGGCTGGCCACCCAGGGCCGCCACGCCGAGGCCGACA
>NZ_AQOK01000708.1:0-2081 GCF_000364645.1 Xanthomonas sp. SHU 308
GCGGTCACGGCGGGCGACGACAGCTGGCAGGAGTTCTGAGCACGCGCCGTCGCCGCCGGTCCGCGTCGACGGCCCCGGGAGCGATCGCTCCCGGGGCTTTTTCGTTGTCATCGTCCTGTCGGCCGCCGAGCCGCCTTGGTCGTGCGTCACGGCGCCGCGCCCGACGCTCGACATGCCGTGATCGGGAACCGATCGCGATGCGGTGCCGTCCACCGCGACCGACAGAGCATCCGGTTCCGGCCGCATGGCCGGTGCCGGGGCGTATGTGGCGTTGCACCACAAACACGCCCTACATTTCTGGGACGCCGTGCCGATAACCGGAAGGTCGCGCACGTCTCCGCTCCGGTCTGCTGTGCCCGCAGGCAACAGGCTCCGGTCCACGACAGCGCGATCTTTCCCTCCTCGCCATCGAGACGACCGCGATGTCCACGACGTCCTCCACTCGCCCGAGCAGTGTCGCCACCCGCCTGATGCTCGGCGTGGCCGCGATCGCCCTGCTGTGCTTCGGCATTACCGCCGCCATCATCTACGCCCGCAGCAGTTCCGCCCTGCTCGCCTCCGCCAAGGTCGGCATGACCGACACCGCGCGCCTGGAATCGGAGCGCATCGGCAACACCATCGGCGCCTCCGCGGTCTCCAACCAGGCGCTGGCCAATGCCCTGCTCGCCCAGCGCGGTCACGACAAGGCGCGCGAGCTGTTCAGCGACAGCCTGCGCCGCGAACTGCAGCAGCATCCGGACTGGACCGGCATGGGCACGCTATGGGAACCGCAGGCGCTGGACGGCAAGGACGCGGACTACGTCAACAGCGCGGGCCATGACGCCAGCGGCCGCTACATGGTGTACTGGTCCTGGCAGAACGGGAAACTCGTGCGCGATCCGCTGCGCGACTATGACGTGGCCGGCGCCGGCGACTGGTATCTGAATCCGCGCAAGCTGCTGCGGCCGACCGTCGCCGAACCCTACGATTACGAGATCGCCGGCAAGAAGGTGCTGATGACCACGGTCAGCACGCCGATCCTGGAAGACGGCAAGTTCCTGGGCGTGGTCACCACCGATTTCGGCCTGGCCACGCTGCAGCAGCGCGTCGCCAAGCTGCGTCCGCTCGGTGCCGGCCGCGTGCGCCTGCTCTCGCCGGGCGGCGCCATCGTCGCCGACCGCGATCCCGCACTGGTCGGCAAGAAGCTGCAGGATCCGGCCACCCGCGCCTTGCTGGCCGAGATCGCCCAGGGCAAGACCGTCGGCCGCGACAGCGTCGATCCGCAGACCGGCGCCACCGACGTGGAAGTGTATGTGCCGCTGCAGATCGGCCAGGCCCAGGAGCGCTTCGCGCTGGGCGTGGCGGTGCCCAAGGCGGTGCTGATGGCGCAGGCGCGCAACCTGCTGTGGACCATCGCCGCGGTCGGCCTGTGCGCGGCGCTGCTGCTCAGCGGCGGCCTTTATCTGCTGCTGCGCCGGCTGGTGGTCAAGCCGCTGGCCAGTGCGGTGGAAGTCTCCAGCGCGGTCGCTGCCGGCCGCCTGGACAGCCGTATCCAGTACACCCGCAACGACGAGCTGGGGCAGTTGCTGGGATCGCTGCAACGCATGCAGCAGCAGCTGCGCGCGGTACTCGACGCACAGAAGGAGATGGCCCAGCGCCACGACGCCGGCGAGATCAGCTACCGCATGGACGAAGCGGCCTTCCCCGGCGACTACGGGCGCATGGTCCACGACAGCAACGCCCTGGCCGCCTCGCATATCGCGGTCAAGATGCGCCTGACGCAGATCATGGGCCGTTACGCCATCGGCGACCTGTCCGAGGACATGGATCGGCTGCCTGGCGAAAAAGCGGTGCTGACCGAAACGATGGACACGGTCAAGCGCAACCTCACCGCGATGAACACCGAGATCAAGCACCTGGCCGGCGCCGCCGCCGCCGGCGACTTCAGCGTGCGTGGCGACGCCGAGCGCTTCCAGTACGACTTCCGCCTGATGGTCGAGAGCCTCAACCAGTTGATGGCCACCGCCGATGGCAACCTGCAGGCGCTGTCCACGCTGTTGAAAGCGATCGCCGCCGGCGACCTGACCGCGCGCATGCACGGC
>NZ_AQOK01000709.1:0-861 GCF_000364645.1 Xanthomonas sp. SHU 308
GATCCAGACTGCCGCGGTCAGCATCAACGGCGCCGCGGCCGAGATCGCCGCCGGCAACGACGACCTGTCGCGCCGCACCGAGCAGCAGGCGGCGAGCCTGGAAGAAACCGCTGCGTCGATGGAGGAGCTGACCTCCACCGTCAAGCAGAATGCCGAGCACGCGCGCCAGGCCAACCAGCTCGCCGCGGGCGCCGCCTCGGTCGCCTCGCAGGGCGGCGCGCTGGCCAGCCAGGTCTCGGAAAAGATGAACGGCATCGAGGCCTCGTCGCGGAAGATCGCCGACATCATCAGTGTCATCGACGGCATCGCCTTCCAGACCAACATCCTGGCGCTCAACGCCGCGGTGGAAGCGGCGCGTGCCGGCGAGCAGGGCCGCGGTTTCGCCGTGGTCGCCAGCGAAGTACGCACCCTCGCGCAACGCTCGTCGAATGCGGCCAAGGAGATCAAGACCTTGATCGACGATTCGGTCGAGCGTGTCGCCGAGGGATCGGCCCTGGTCGAACAGGCCGGCACCACCATGCAGGAGATCGTCGCCTCGGTGCAGCGCGTCACCGACATCATGGGCGAGATCTCCGCGGCCTCGCAGGAGCAGTCCGCCGGCATCGAGCAGGTCAACCAGACCATCACCCAGATGGACGAGGCCACCCAGCAGAACGCCGCGCTGGTCGAGGAAGCCACGGCCGCCGCGCGTTCGATGGAAGACCAGGCCGGCCAGCTCAACCAGGCCGTGGCGCTGTTCAAGCTGGACACCAGCGCCGCGGTGGCGAGCGCCGCGCCGGCGCCTGTGCGCCGCCCCGCTCCGCCAGCCCCTGCTGCCCCGGCGGCAAAACCAAGGCGACCGGCAGCGGCGCCGTTGCGGGC
>NZ_AQOK01000710.1:0-5633 GCF_000364645.1 Xanthomonas sp. SHU 308
GCGGTGCGGCATGAGCCGGGCGATGGCGACGGCCGCGCTGGCGACGGCACTGCTGGGCACCCTCGCGCTGCCGGCCGACGCGGCGCCACGCGACTGGGTCGCGACCTGGCAGGCCAGCCCGCAACCGCTGTGGGCCGCGAACTTCCCGTTCCCGACGCAGACGCCGTTCCACCTGTGGCGGCAGACCGTGCGCCAGGTGGCGCGGGTGAGCCTCGGCGGCAGCGAGGTGCGGGTGGAACTGAGCAACGCCTATGGCGATGCGCCGTTGCACATCGGCGCCGCGTCGCTGGCGCTGGCCGGCGACGGCGCTGCGCTTCGGCGGCAAGACCGAGGTGACCGTGCCGCCGGGCGCACCGGTGCTCAGCGACCCGGTGGCGCTGAGCGTGCCGGACCTGGCCCGGCTCAGCATCAGTCTGTACCTGCCGCAGCCGACCGCACCGTCCACCTTCCACTGGGAGGGCCTGCAGAGCGCCTGGCTGGCCGAGGGCGAGCGCACCGCCGACGCCACGCTGGCCGATGCCACGGCGCTGCCGGTGCGGCTGTTCGTCAGCGGCATCCAGGTGCGCCGCGCCGATGCCATCGGCGCGGTGGTGGCGCTGGGCGATTCGATCACCGACGGCGCCGCGTCGACGCCGGGGCAGGACCGGCGCTGGCCGGACCAGTTGGCCACGCGGCTGGCCGCGCAGCGGGTGGCGGTGCTCAACGCGGGCATCTCTGGCGGGCGCGTGCTGCGCGACCGCATGGGCCGCAACGCGCTGGCGCGGCTGGACCGCGACGTGCTGGCGCAGCCCGGCGTGCACACCGTGATTCTGCTGATGGGCATCAACGACATCAGTTGGTACGGCACGCCGTTCGCGCCGGACGATGCGCCGGTGCAGGCCGAGGACCTGATCGCCGGCTACCGGCAGGTGCTGCAGCGCGCGCAGGCGCGCGGCCTGCGGGTGATCGGCGCCACTCTCACCCCGTTCGAGGGCGCGCTGCCGGACTCGCCGATCCCCGGCTACTACAGCCCGCAGAAAGAGGCCGTGCGCCAGCAGGTCAATGCCTGGCTGCGCGCCGACAACGGCTTCGACGCGATCCTGGATGTCGACGCCCTGCTACGCGACCCCGCGCATCCCACGCGGATGCGCGCGGATTTCGACTCGGGCGATCACCTGCATCCCGGCGACGCCGGCTACGCGGCCATGGCCGAGGCCGCCGCGCAGTTGCTCGGCGCCACCGCAGCCGCTTCCACCTCCGCTGCGACCGACGCCGTCGACACCGACGCCGCGGCGCGCTGACGCCTTCTCTCCCCTCCCTTCCTCCTTCCCTCATCAGGAGTTCTCCATGGAATACCGTCATCTCGGCGCATCCGGCTTCAAGGTTCCCGTGCTCAGCTTCGGCACCGGCACCTTCGCCGGCACCGATCCCTTCTTCGCCACCTGGGGCAACTCGGACGTGGACCAGGCGCGGCGCCTGATCGATATCTGCCTGGAGGCCGGCGTCACCCTGTTCGACAGTGCCGACGTCTACTCCGGCGGCGCCGCCGAATCGGTGCTGGGCGCCGCGATCAAGGGCCGCCGCGACCAGGTGCTGCTGTCGACCAAGGCCGGCTTCCGCTTCGACCGCGCGTCGCCCAACAGCGTCGGTTCCTCGCGCTTCCATTTGATCCGCGCAGTGGAAGCGGCGCTGATCCGCCTGGGCACCGACTACCTCGACCTGTTCCAGTTGCACGGCTTCGACGCGCACACGCCGGTGGAGGAAACCCTGTCCACGCTCGACGACCTGGTGCGTGCCGGCAAGATCCGCTGCCTCGGCGTATCCAACTTCTCCGGCTGGCACCTGATGAAGTCGCTGGCGGTGGCCGACCGCCACGGCTGGTCGCGCTACGTCGCGCACCAGGCCTATTACTCGCTGATCGGGCGCGACTACGAGGAGGAACTGATGCCGCTGGGCCTGGACCAGGGCGTGGGCGCGCTGGTGTGGAGCCCGCTGGGCTGGGGCCGGCTGACCGGCAAGCTGCGCCGTGGCCAGCCGCTGCCGGAGAGCAGCCGCCTGCACGACAAGGCGGTCACCGAGGCCGGCCCGCCAGTGCAAGAGGAGCGCCTGTACCGGGTGATCGACGCCCTGGAAGCCATCGCCGCCGAAACCGGCCGCAGCGTGCCGCAGATCGCACTGAACTGGCTGTTGCAGCGGCCGACGGTCAGCAGCGTGATCATTGGCGCACGGACCGAAGACCAGTTGCGGCAGAATCTGGGGGCGGTCGGCTGGACCCTCGATCCCGCCCACGTGCAACAGCTGGATGCGGCCAGCGCGGCGGTACCGGCGTATCCGTACTGGCACCAGCGCGGCTTCGCCGAGCGCAACCCGCGGCCGGTCTGAGCCGCGGCCGTGCCCTCCTTTCCTTCACGTCCAGGAGCCTCCATGAAAGCGGTCGCCACCCTCCATCCCCTGCCGATCGACGATCCGCAGTCGCTGCACGACCTCGACCTGCCGACGCCCCCCGCGCCCGCCGGCCACGACCTGCTGGTGCGGGTGGAGGCGGTGTCGGTCAATCCGGTGGACACCAAGGTCCGCGCCAAGGGCGCAAGCGACGGCCAGCCCAAGGTGCTGGGCTACGACGCCGCCGGCGTGGTCGAGGCGGTCGGGCCCGAGGTCGACGGTTTCGAGCCGGGCGACGAGGTCTACTACGCCGGCGACATCACCCGCGCCGGCAGCAACGCGCAGTACCAACTGGTGGACGCGCGCATCGTCGCGCGCAAGCCGGCCACGCTGGACTTCGCCCAGGCCGCGGCGCTGCCGCTGACCACCCTCACCGCCTGGGAGCTGCTGTTCCAGCGCATGCCGTTCGACTTCGACGACGAACACAACCGCGGCCGCCGCCTGCTGGTGATCGGCGGCGCCGGCGGGGTCGGCTCGATCGCGATCCAGTTGGCGCGGCATGCCGGCTTCGAGGTGATCGCCACCGCCTCGCGGCCGCAGACCCGCGACTGGTGCCTGCAACTCGGCGCGCACCACGTGATCGACCATCGCCAGGAGCTGGCGCCGCAGCTGCAGGCACTGGGCATCGACCAGGTGGACGCGGCGCTGAACCTGGCCGACACCGACCGCTACTGGCAGGCGCTGGGCGAGCTGCTGGCGCCGCAGGGCCACGTCGGGCTGATCGTCGAGCCGAGCGGTCCGCTGCACATCGGCGACCCGTACAAGGCCAAGTGCATCGGCATCCACTGGGAAATGATGTTCGCACGCGCCCGGTTCCGCACCGAGGACATGATCGAACAGCACCGCATCCTGGCACGCACCGCCAGCCTGGTGGACGCCGGCGAACTGCGCACCACCCTGACCGAGACCCTGACCCCGATCAACGCCACCACCCTGCGCGAGGCGCACCGGCGCCTGGAGTCGGGCAGCACCATCGGCAAACTGGCGCTGGTCGGCTGGGGCTGAGTGGCGGCGCAGCGATCGAAACATTGGCGCGATCGCCCCGCTTTGAGCGCGTAGCGGTCATCGGCCGACCGTGACTGATAGCTCAGCTTCTTCTGCTGCTTTTGTTGCTGCTGCCTTCGCTGTTGCTCTTTGCTGTTGCTGTGCTTTTGATCTACCGGGTCCCCTCAGCGCGGCAGACGCGGCGGGGAAAAACCCGAAGGGCGGCGCACATGGATGTGCGCCGTTCGCGGCAGGGGCAGGATGCCCCTTCCGCGAATCCCCGTCGTGGCTGCGAACCTGGAGCGCGCAGCGCGGAAGGCGCGCTGCGGGGTGTGCTTTCTTTTGGTTACTTTTCTTTGCACAAGCAAAGAAAAGTGACCCGCGCCAGCGGAAGCTGTTGCTCTTGCTTCTAAGCGTCATGCTTCAAAATCCCAGAAGGATGTAAAGGCGGCTCAAGGCAACGCCCCTCTTGCCGCCAGCCAGGTTTCACGGCACCCTGCGCCCTTCCGTACGCCTGCGTATCCACGCCATGTCGCCCGCCCCCGGCCAGCCCGACCCCACCCCCACCGCCTACCCGCACCTGTTCGCCCCGCTGGACCTGGGCTTCACCCAGCTGCGCAACCGCATCCTGATGGGCTCCATGCACACCGGCCTGGAGGACCGCGCCCGCGACTTCCCCAAACTGGCCGCGTACTTCGCCGAGCGCGCCGCCGGCGGCGTCGGCCTGATCGTCACCGGCGGCTTCGCGCCGAACGTGGTCGGCTGGCTGAAACCGTTTGGCGGCAAGCTGTCCTGGCCATGGGAAGTGCGCCCGCACCGGCAGGTGACCGCCGCGGTGCACACGCATGGCGCCAAGATCTGCCTGCAACTGCTGCACGCCGGGCGCTACGCCTACCACCCCCTGTCGGTGGCGCCGTCGAAACTGAAGGCGCCGATCAATCCGTTCACCCCGCGTGCGCTGTCGGCGCGCGGCGTCGAACGCCAGATCGATGCCTACGCCCATGCCGCCAAGCTGGCGCGCGAGGCCGGCTACGACGGCGTCGAGGTGATGGGCTCGGAAGGCTATCTGATCAACGAGTTCATCGCCCCGCGCAGCAACCGCCGCAATGACGCCTGGGGCGGCGACGCGGCCAAGCGCATGCGCTTCGCCGTGGAGATCGTGCGCCGCATCCGCGCCGCCTGCGGACCGGACTTCATCATCGTCTACCGGCTGTCGCTGGTGGACCTGGTCGAGGACGGCAGCGACTGGCAGGAGATCGTGCTGCAGGCGCAGGCGATCGAGGCCGCCGGCGCGACCCTCATCAACTCCGGCATCGGCTGGCACGAAGCACGCGTGCCGACCATCGCCACCTCGGTGCCGCGCGCGGCCTTCGCCGCGGTGACCGCCAAGCTCAAGCCGCACGTGCGGCTGCCGCTGATCGCCACCAACCGCATCAACATGCCCGACGTGGCCGAGCGCATCCTGGCCGGCGGCGGCGCCGACATGGTGTCGCTGGCGCGGCCGCTGCTGGCCGACCCGGAATGGGCGAACAAGGCGCAGCGCGGCCAGGCGCAGGCGATCAACACCTGCATCGCCTGCAACCAGGCCTGCCTGGACCACGTGTTCGAGAACAAGACCGCCAGTTGCCTGGTCAATCCCCGCGCGGCCGCCGAGACCGAACTGAACTACCTGCCGACCCGCGCGCCCAAGCGCATCGCCGTGGTCGGCGCAGGCCCGGCCGGCCTGGCCTGCGCCACCGTGGCCGCGCAGCGCGGCCACCGCGTCACCCTGTTCGACAGCGCCAGCGAGATCGGCGGCCAGTTCAACGTGGCCAAGCGCATTCCCGGCAAGGAGGAATTCCACGAGACGCTGCGCTACTTCCGCCACCAGATCGACGCCACCGGCGTGGAGTTGCGCCTGCACACCACCGCCGATGCGGCGCTGCTGGCCGACTTCGACGAGGTGGTGCTGGCCACCGGTATCGTGCCGCGCGCGGTGGACTTCCCCGGCGCCGATCATCCCAGCGTGGTCAGCTATCTGGACGTGCTGCAGGGCCGGGTACAGGCGGCGGACAAGGTGGCGATCATCGGCGCCGGCGGCATCGGCTTCGATGTCGGCGAGTTCCTGGTGCACGCCGGTGCGTCGACCGCGCTGGACCCGGCGCGGTGGATGGCCGAATGGGGCGTGGACCCGCAGTTCGAAGGCCGCGGCGCGCTGTGCAAGCCGCGCCCGGAGCCGCCGGCGCGCA
>NZ_AQOK01000711.1:0-772 GCF_000364645.1 Xanthomonas sp. SHU 308
AGTAGCGGCCCAGTTGCGGCCACAGCCGCCACAGGCCGCCGCCGAGCAGTGCGAAGGCGCCGGCGACCAGGCCGACATGGAAGCCGGAAATGGCGATGAGATGGGTCAGGCCGGCGGCACGCAGGATGCGCCAGTCGCGATCGTCCAGGCGCCGCGTGTCGCCCAGCGCCAGCGCCTGTACGTAGCGCGCCGAGGCCTGCGGCACGGCCGCGGCGATGCGCGCGGACATGCCCGCCCGCCAGGCGTCGATGCCCTGCCCCGGCGTCAATTGCGCTGCCGCCTGCGGCGCCACCACGTAGCCGCTGGCACTGATCCGCTGCGCCAGCGCATAGGCCTCGGCATCGAAGCCACCCGGATTGCTCAAGCCACGTGGCGCGCGCAGGCGCACCTGCAACTGCCAGCGCGCGCCGGCGCTCAGGGCGCTACGCGGCCCGGCCTGGTGCGTGCCGAAGTCGTCGTACCACGCCAGTTGCAGCAGGCGCCCGCGCAACGGCGCCGGCTGCGCCGCGTCGCTGTCCACCCGGAACAGGAAGCGGGTGCGGCGGGTTTCGGCCTGCGGCAGTTCCACCACCTGGCCGCGGACGTCGACCACGCGCTTTTCCCAGTCGGCCGGCAACTGCCTTGCCAGCACCATGCCGGCGACCAACGCCAGCCAGCCGGCGCCGATCGCGAACGCGCCCAGCCAGCGCCAGCGCGGTGCCGCCACGTACAGCGACGCCCCGGCGAGCAGGATCGCCACGGCCAGCGGCCAGGGCAGCAGGCGCGGCAGCCA
>NZ_AQOK01000712.1:0-1126 GCF_000364645.1 Xanthomonas sp. SHU 308
CGCCGCGGTCGAACGGACGCGGCAGCGCCAGGCCGCGGCTCAGCAGCGCGCGGCCGACGAAGTTGTACAGCGGGTCGCCGGCCGGCAGCGCGGCGGCGCGCGCCTGCAGGGTGGCATCGTTGAGCGTGGCCAGCTGGCGCACGATGGCGCGCTGGTTGTCGCTGCGCGCCTGGCCGCTGAGGCCGTTGTCGGCGCGGGCGCGCTCGTCCAGCGCCGCGGTGGCGTCGCCGGTGCCTTCCAGCGCCTGCGCACGGGCCAGATGCCAGCGCGCGCGCAGGTTCTGCGGCACTGCCTGCGGATCGCTGCCCAGCGCCTGCAGCGCCTTGGCCGGCTGGCGGTCGGCCAGCGCTAGCTCGGCCTCGACCAGCGCCACCCGCACCTTGCTCAGTGGCGGCAACTGCCGCGGCTGCACCTGCGCCAGCAGGCTGCGCGCACGGGCGGTATCGCCGGCCTCGTACCAGGCGAAGGCGGCGTCGCCCAGCAACTGGTTGCGGGCGCTGCCGGTGGCGCCGGCGGCCTGCGCCTCGAGCTGCTGCGCCGCGTCCCGCGGCTTGCCCTGGTCCAGCAGCGCCAGCGCCGCCGACTGGGCCGGCGAAGCGCTCGGCGTCACGCTGGTGGTGGCGCAGCCGGCGACGAGCAGCGCCAGCAGCGACAGGGCGGAAATCCTTGCGAATCGCTTGTTCATTTCTGGTCCATTCGGCTGGGCACGCCGGGCGCGCCGGGGAAAACCGCTACGATTCTACCCTTGACCATGGAAAGCCGTAGATGAGCGCCCAGCCCGGAACCCTGCATGTCGTCGCCACGCCGATCGGCAACCTCGCCGACCTGACGCCGCGCGCCCAGGAGACGCTGCGCTCGGTGGCGGCGATCTGCGCCGAGGACACCCGCCGCAGCGGCCAGCTGCTGGCCCACTTCGGCATCGAGCGGCCGCTGCTGGCGCTGCACGAACACAACGAGGAGGCGCTGTCGCAGCGCATCGTCGCGCGCCTGCTGGAGGGTCAGTCGCTGGCCCTGGTCAGCGACGCCGGCACCCCGCTGGTCAGCGACCCCGGCTACCGCCTGGTGCGCGCGGCACGCGCGGCCGGGGTCCGGGTCAGCCCGGTGCCCGGCGCCTGCGCGGCGATCA
>NZ_AQOK01000713.1:0-19782 GCF_000364645.1 Xanthomonas sp. SHU 308
TGGCAGGCGCAGCGCGCGCTCGCCGCGCGCCAGCGCGCCGGCGGCGTGCAACCAACGCGCCGCCTGGTCGAGGTCGGCGGCATGCGCGGGCGAAGCATGGTCGGCGCTGTAGAGCGTGACCGCATCGGTCGTGGTGTCGTGCAGGGCGCCGACGAACAGCGTGTCGGCGGGAATGGCGATGCCGCGCTCGGCAAGCCCGGCGCGCACCTCGGGGGCGTTGAGCAGCGCGGCGAGCAGCCGCGCGTTCACTTCGCCCGAGTAGCCGCCGCAGGCGCCGCAGTGCAGGGCGCTGGCGTGCGGATTGTTGACCACGTTTGCCCCGTGGCCGGCGATCATCACGAGTCGCGCGAAACCGGTGGTGAGCGACATCGCGGTGAGGATGCGCGTGGCCATGGTCAGCCGCGTGTCGAGGTCGAGCGCCTCGGCCGGGCGCGGCGCGGGATCGTTCGGCGCCGAGTGCCGCGTCAGTCCCAAGCCATCGCGCAGCAGCTTGGCGACGTAGATCGGGCCGGTGGCCTCGACGAAGGCGAACGAGGAAATGGCGGCCAGCTTGAAGCGCCCCCAGGCCCGCTTCGCGCGGGCCGCGATCCGTGCGGCGAGGTCCGCTTCGGCCACCGAGGGCGTCGCCTCTCCCGCGCAGGTGCGCACCGCCGGCGTCAGCAGCACCGGAAGGCGCGCTTCGACCACGTCCGAAGCGAAGCGCCGATGGCCGATGCCCAGCCCGAAGAAGCCGGCGAATCCGAGGGTCTGGATGCCCGCATCGAGGCTTTCCAGCGCGCGGCGGAACACTTCCGAGCGTACGTCGATGCAGAAGGCCATCTGCAATGTCATCCGGTCAGGGGCGACCGGGGCCGAGGCGGGCGCTGCAAGCACGCTGCCCAGCCGCCGCTGTGCGGCTCGTTCGGCCGCTTCCTGCAGGATGCTGTCGACGACGTCGTCCGAAGTCGCTGCCACCGGCGTGGCGTAAGCGGCGATGGCGCTTCGCCACTCGGGCGCGATCTCCGAACCGAACTTGCCCAGCAGCGCGGCTTCCCAGCTGATGCGGATGGCGAGCAAATCGGTGACGCAGGCATCGGTTCCGCTGCTCAACTCCGCTTGCCAGAGCCGATAGCGGGCGACCTGGCTCCAGCCGCCCAGCGTGGTCAGCAGACGGTGGAAATAGTCCTCCAGCGCGTCTGGCGCGAGGCCGAGGCGGGCGACGCCCTCGACGATCGCCTCTTCGGCAGTCGCTGGCGCGTCCGCCACCTGCTGCGCGAATCGGGTGAGCCCGGCGATTTCCGGCTTCAGATCGTGGGTCGCGACCAGCCGCCACGCGGCATAGGCGCCGCCAGACTGCCCGGCGACCCACAGCGCCTGGCCCTGATCGAAGTAGCTGGCGGCCCAGTGTCCGATGCGCTCGTCGACGATGCCCGGCCAGTCGACCTGCGACGCATCGCGTGCCAGATCGGCGACGGTCGGGATCGCCTGCGGAGCAGGGCGCATGGCATCGACGTCGAGTTTGAGCGCGGCCACCGTCGGCGGACGCAGCGCCGCCGGCGCGTTGTGCCAGGCCGCCTGCAGATCCTCTTCGGCGATCTCGCCGGACTGCAGTCGCTGCGCATACCAGGCGCGCGGCATGGTCACGGCGATGCCGGCGGCGCGCCGCAGCCGCGCCGCCGCGATCGGCAGCGGTTCGCCGGTCTGGCCGAGGAAGGGGTTGACCGCCACGCTCGAGGCGAGCGGCCAAAGCGGGGGAATGGCCCGCGCCGCACGCGCGGCGGCGGCGATGATCAGCTCGTGAGACAAGGACGGTGCGTCGGTGGTGGTCATCAGCATGTGGGTGTCCTGGCGGTTAGGGAGTCACGAGGTCTTGCGGACGGACCAGCCGCCGAGCAGGCGATCGAGCGTGGCGTTGGCATACAGGCCATTGGCGAGATGCACGCGCAGTCCGGCGGCGGCCGGGTGCGAGGCCCACAGCGGGAACAGCGCCTGCGCCACCGCCACCAGCCCGAAGCTCAGCACCGCCAGCGCCATCAGCGTCCACTCCAGCCGACCCGGCGCCGGCGTTGCCGGCAGCACGCCTGCGGTCAGCCATTCGGCCGCGGTCTGCAGCGCGAAATAGCCGACCGCAGCGGCGCTGGCGTAGAGCGCGGTCCTGCGGGTGAGCGGGCGCGGCGCGGCATCGGCCAGGCCCTGGGCCAGCAGGTAGGCCACACCGAAGATCAGGATGGCGCCCAGGGCCAGCGCCTGCGGCGACTTGTGCTCGAAGCCGAAGGCGAACCCGAAGGCGGCGCCGATCCCGACATAGATCGCCAGCGCGATCAGGAAGGCGCGGCCGACCGCGGCCCCATCGGGCACCGCCACCGGCCCGGGTCGGCGAATCGACGCCACCTGCTCGACCGCGCCGCCGGAGGCCAGGAAGGCATGGGCCTTGTACAGAGAGTGCGCGACGATGTGCAGCAGCGCCAGCGGGAACAGCGCCAGCCCGCACTGCAGGATCATGAAACCCATCTGCGCGACCGTGGACCAGGCCAGCGAGGTCTTGACCGCGGGTTGGGTCAGCATCACCAGCGCGCCGAACAGCGCGGTGAACCCGCCCAGCATGGCCAGCACGGCGAGCACGCCGGGGGCCGCCAGCATCAGGTCGGCGAAGCGGATCAGCAGGAAGCCGCCGCCGTTGACCACGCCGGCATGCAGCAGCGCCGACACCGGCGTGGGCGCCTCCATCATCTCGGTGAGCCAGCCATGGGTGGGGAACTGCGCCGATTTCAGCACCGCGGCCAGCGCCATCAAGGCGGCCGCCGCGGTAAGGGCCCCGCCATGCTGGCCGTTCCGCGCCAGTGCGTTGATGGTGGCGATGTCGGTGGTGCCCAGGCTCTTCCAGACAAGCAGCGCCGCGCAGATCAGGGCGATGGCGCCGATGCTGGAGAACAGGCGCTTCTTGCGCGCGGCGCGTTGCGCGGCCACACGCTGGGGATAGAACAGCAGCAGACGATTGAGCGCGATGCTGGTGGCGATCCAGGCCACCACGACCTGGACTAGGTTTCCGGCCTGCACCAGCAGCAGCACCGCGGCGAGCGCGACGCACAGCCAGCCGGTGAAATAGCCCTGCCGCGCTTCGCCATCCAGATAGGTGCGGGTGTAGCGCACCACGATCCAGCCGACGAAGGCGACCAGTAGCAGCATCGTGGTGCTCACCGCATCGAGCCTGACCGACAGGCCGATGCCGCTCCATCCGATCAATGCGCTGCCGCCGGCGCCGCGGGCGATCAGCAGCGCCAGCGAGGCGATGGCGAGGAGCAGTGCGCCGAGCGCGGCACGTTCGGCGAAGGCGGGGAGGAAGTGGGGGCGTCGGCCGCTGCGGACAAAGCCGAACACGGCCGCGACCAGCAGCAGGAGTGGGGCAGAGAGCGGCAGCAGATAGAGCGACAAGGCAATCCCCTTGGATCGAGCGCAGTGGCGGGCGGCGCCACGATAGCGATCGGCGGGGTCGAACAAAAATTCATTGTTTTCACGATATCGTTCGTTATTATCGAACGATGGCCGCTTTGAACTACAACCACCTGCGTTACTTCTGGGCCGTCGCCCACGACGGCAACCTGACCCGCACCGCCGAGCGGCTCAACCTCACCCAGTCCGCCTTGTCGGTGCAGATCCGCAAGCTGGAGGAGCGTTTGGGCCATGCACTGTTCGAGCGGCGCGGGCGGCAACTGCACCTGACCGAGGCGGGGCAGATCGCGCTGGACCACGCCGATGCGATCTTCGCCACCGGCGACGAACTGCTGGGCACGCTGCGGCAGACCGGCGCCGCGCGGCAGGCGCTGCGGGTCGGCTCGCTGGCCACACTGTCGCGCAACTTCCAGCTGGAGTTCTTGCGGCCGCTGCTCGGCCGAACCGATATCGACCTGATCCTGCGCTCAGGCAGCGCCGGCGAACTGCTACGGGCGCTGGAGGCGCTCAATCTCGACGTGGTCCTGCTCAACCAGGCGCCGGCCACCGACGCGCTGACCCCGTTCGTCACCCATCGGCTCGCCGAGCGACCGGTCAGCCTGGTGGGCACGCCGGATCGGCTGGGCCATGCCGCCAACATCGCCGATCGGCTTCGCCAGCATCCCATCATCCTGCCGACGGTGGACAACAGCGTGCGCGCGGGATTCGACGCCCTGGCCGATCGCCTGGGCGTGCGCCCGCAGATCGTGGCGGAAGTGGAGGACATGGCGATGATGCGCCTGCTGGCGCGTGAGGACATCGGCCTGGCCGTGCTCCCGCCGATCGTGGTCAAGGACGAGATCGCCGCCGGCGTGCTGGTGGAGGGCGATCAATTGCCGGACATCGTGGAGACCTTCCACGCCGTCACCATGTCGCGGCGCTTCCCGAATCCGCTGGTGCGGCTGCTGCTGCAGCCTGCGGCGGTACGAGGCGACGTCTAGCGCAGGCGGCGGCGCCGGGAATGACGCAGCGCTGTTGCGGCGTATTCTGCAGGGCTGCGGCGTTGGTGCAGCAGCAGGCGTGCTTCACCGCCAGACCGTCGCCGATGGTGCATGTGCCAGTTGATGTTGCAGACGACATGAGCGCTGCGGTTGAGTAGGCTTGCACAATGACGAATCGATCGGTCCGGCAGGCCGCGATCATCGGCTTCGATCGGGAGGCGGCTCGCTTGCAGGACGGAGTCGCACCCCTCGGAACAAGAAGGTCTCGGAACCACAATGAGTGACTATCCCCATGGGGTCCGCGCGCCGGCACGCCTGATTCCCTTCCCGTCGTCGATCAGCCCCGAGGCGCGCGCGAACCTGGAGCGCATGGTGGATGCGGATGGCATTCCTCGCAACGCCAGCTACACGATGCCATTGCCGCATGACCGCGCCGGATGGATGAAGGTCAAGGCGGCGGCGGATGCGCACTATGCGGCCTCCCTCGGCGGTCTGGACGGGACGCTGCGTGCGAGCGCGGAGACGATTCGTGTCGGTGATGCGACCATCCATGTCGCGATCCCGGATACCCTCTCGATGCAGGACTGCGCCTATCTGGATTTTCATGGTGGTGCGCTGGTGTTCGGTGGCGGCGAGGCTTGCCGCGTCCAGGCCAGGATGCAGGCGGAGCAGCATGGCGTGCCGTGCTACGGCGTCGATTACCGGTTGCCGCCCGAACATCCGTATCCGGCGGCGTTGGACGATGCCATGGCGGCGTACCGCCATGTACTGCAGCACCACGCGGCCTCGCATGTCATCGTGGGCGGCCGATCGGCCGGTGGCAATGTGGCCGTCGCCATGCTGCTGCGCGCAAAAGACGAGGGGCTTGCGATGCCCGCCGCCTTGATCCTGCTTTCGCCGGAAGTCGATCTGACCGAGTCCGGCGACAGCTTCCAGGTCAACCAGATGGTCGACGTCGTGCTGCCGGGCTCGCTGATGCGAAACAATCAGCTCTACGCCGACGGAGCCGACCTGTCGCATCCCTTTCTTTCGCCCTTGTTCGGCGATCTGGCCGGCCTGCCTCCGACGTTTCTGCAATCGGGTACCCGTGACCTGTTCCTGTCTAACACGGTGCGCATGCACCGCGCCTTGCGCAGGTCTGGCGTCGCTGCCGAACTGCATGTCTTCGAAGCGATGCCGCATGGCGGGTTCATGGGCAATACGCCCGAAGACAGCGAGTTGGCCGACGAGGTTTCCCGATTCGCCCGGACGCACTGGAACAAAGGTCTGGGCGAGCAGCCGTGATCCCGATAGCCGTCGGAGGCTGCCGCCTCGCACTGCACCGCGCCATGGCGGCGCGGGCGCCATCGGGCCTGGCAGGCATTCGAACACGACGGGCGCGCCGAGCGGTGCGCTGAGATGCTGTTTGTCCGCTTCGTAGGCGGCCTGTTCCCCGGGGATGCAACGACATGCAACACGATCGCGGCATGCACTTCGGCGACGCCGGTACCCTGCAGGCCCGTCACCTGTTCGCGCAACCGATTGTGGTTCGCCCTCAGGATCGCAGCGATCTGGTGCAACGTCTTGTGGGACACCAGAGTGAACTCCACTGGGATGTTTCCATGGACGATGGGCAACGCGCGGATGGCGGGCACGGGCCCTGCGTCAGGCGCAGCACGAGCTTGAGGCCCTCGGGCCATCGTCCCGGTGCGCTGTCCAGGCGATCGGCGTAGCGCGATTGGAATGGAATGCCTCCCTCTGCGGCCGTGCAAGGACCTGTCTGAGTTGCAGGCGGCGCGCGGCTTCCGCTGCTCGACGCAAGGATTCTTTGCGTAGCTCCTGGAAATCACGTCCAGCTCATCCGCTGGCTCGGAGGTTCAGCCTTTGCGTTGCAGGAAAGCGAGACGGCCAAGGCATTTGCGGACAGCAATGCACGCATGTGTGGAGGGCGGTGACGGATTGCCGTGATGCGGGAACGGCTGCTTGCCATTGTCGCGGTGGAACTGCTGGAGGTGAACAGGCAGCGCCAGAGAGCCGGTCTGCGCATTGGTCGCAGTTGCCTCGTACCGCGTCCATGGCGGTGTTTACCGTTTCCGCGTCCGTACCACGTACCTTGATCCCGCCTGAGATGCAGGCGGAATTCCCCGGGTGGGAAAGGATCGATGCAATGGAAACGAAGGCGAAGGGCTTGGCAATCGTGGTCGCAGCGGGGTTGGCGCTGTCATTTCAGGCGCAGGCGCAGTCCTGCTGCCCCTCCGGCGGGCATGGGGTGGTGGGCAAGGGACTGGGCGAAAGCGTGCCCAAGGCGCTGAATCTCGCCACGGATTCGGCCTGGCGCGTCTATGAGTTCTCGCGCGATGGCGTGAACTACCTGCAGATCAACGACGCCAGCGGCGTGGTCCGTGCCGCGGTCGGCCGCATCGGCAAGACCTTGTGGGTGCTGCCGATGGGCAGCGACGTGGGGCGGGTCTCGCTGACGGCATCGCCTGCGATGCCGTCGCGTGTGATCTACCGGACGGCCGATGTGGTGGTGCGCCTGCGCTCGGATGCACGCGGTGACGCGTGGGAGGTCACGGCGGTGGAGTGAGGCTGCCGGAGGCCGGGCTTTCGGACACCAGAAAGCTGAAGCTCAACGCATGGCGGCGCCGGCAGGTGCCGCCATGCGCCTGCAGGCGGACCGCCAGTTCCCGCTCGGGCGCTTCCGGACGGCGCCGCAACGCGCTCAGCATCGCCGCATCGGCGGTGATGCGGATGGCGATGCCCTGTCGTCCTTGCGCACGCCATACCCGTGCCCGCAGCAGATGCGTGTGGGCCACGGGCAGGGTCTCGAGGGCGTCGAGGATGCAGCGATAGGCGACCAGTTGCAGGCCCAGCGACAGGCGTCGCGGGTCGCCATGCAGGCGGCAGCGGAACTCCGTGGCGCACAGGTTGGCGAAGGTCGGCGAGTGCAGCGTGTGGTACAGGCCGTGCGTCTCGATGCCGAGCGGGTAGAGCGCGGTGACATATTCGTCCAGCAACTGCGCCTGGATCACGCCGGTGCGGGTCATCTGCATGGCGGCGGCGTAATGGCCGCGTGCGCGCAGATCTTCCACCACATCGCGGCGCAGCTTGTTGATCTGGGTGCTGAGGTCGGTGTAGTCGACCACCCGTCGGCGCAGCGTGCGTTCGGCGGAGAGGTAGCCGGCCTGTGCGAAGGCCAGCGCCTGTTCGCGCAGGCGTCCGTCGTCGCGCATATGCCGATAGGCGGCGGAGATCCGTGATCCGAACGCGAACATCACCGTGGCGGTGGCGGCGAGCAGGATCTGCACCACGAACGCATCGGCGTCGTGCATGCCCGGTGCGACGACCTTGGGCATGGACAGGGCCACCGCAACGTTCGCCATGACCACGCCGAGCGCCGCGCCCCGCCAGCCATGGCGAAGCGTCAGTACGATCGCCGGGACCACCAGCAGGACCATCAGCAACTGCCGCAGCAGCGCGTCGCCGGCCACGGCGATGGACGCCGACAGCACGACGACCACGGCGATCGACGCCAGCCCCTCGTGCAACAGCGAGGCCTGCAGTCGCGTGGGTTCGTCCCGGCGCAGCCACAGCAACGCCGGCAGCACGAACATCAGGGTGCCCAGGTAGTCGCCAAGCCAGTAGCGCAGCAGCACATCGAGCGGCGCCGGCCCGGCGGGGCCGCCCAGCACGGTGTTGATCGCAATGTTGCAGAGCGTGCTCCACAGCGCGGTCGCCAGCGTCAGCGGCAGCAGCCAGTGATCGTTGCGTGCCAGGTCAGGCACCCGCTGACGCGCCAGGACCGGCAGCAGCGACACGGCGGGCATCAGCAGGAACGGACTCAGGTATGCCCAGATGGCACTCGCGCCCCAGGCTTCGCTCATGGGAATGCGCAGTGTCAGCAGCGCGGCGGCATCGCCGGCCAGCAGCCACGGCCAACGCCGTGCGGGCAGGAACAGCAGGCTGGCGACGCGCACGCCGGCCGGCAGATACCACTGGTCCACGGAACACCGCCAGGCCAGCAGGAACGTGGCGCAGTAGGTGGCGCTCAGTAGAACGCCTTTGGCGATATCTCTTGCCGCGGCCATTCCCGCCATCCGTGGTGTGTCGCGGCTACTGTATAAGCCGGATCGGCGGCGAGGGTAGACAGTTGGGGGTGTCGACGACAGTGTGAGATGCGTCGCAAGTGCGCGACGGATGCAGGCGAATGCCGGGTGTTCTTTCGCCCGGATTCGCGAGCCGGCAAGGGAACACTTGCAGTCGTGCCGCTGTTTCGTCTGCGTGATTCTGCGCGTCGCTCGTGCAGGCGGCAGCACGTCTTCGACCGCTTCGATGTCGAGCCACGCGAACATGGCTGGTGCGATGATGCATGGCTACGTGCTCCTCGAAAGTGACCGCGACAGCAGAGCAAGAATGTGCGCCAGCAAACCTGAAACGCCCTGCCACAACGGATGCGGCATGATCACTGCAGGTGCGTCGCGGAGGCATTCCGAGGGCGTCCGATACTTCTGCGTGGCGGGATCGGGGCGATGCCCGCGACGTGTGGTCGAGCCCGTGCGGTAGCGCCCGATCATCGGGTCGGGAGTGGCGGCGGAGGCGCGTCGTCGGGCGGACTACCGACGGGGCCGATGACAGGCGTAGCATCGCGCCATGGCGTCCATGCATCGACCTCCCGTTTCCGCATTGCGCGGTCTGGTGACAGCGGTGTGGGCGCACGAGCCCGCACCGGTGTCTGCGGCCGTGCGGCTGCCTGCGCGCGAGCACGTGCTGCCGACCGGTGCCACGCATCTCGCCGTGCGGATCGGCGGTGCACCGTTGCGGGTGTTCGACCACGCGGACGACCTGTGCGGCCATTGCCTCGGCCACGCGGTGGTGGGTGGGGTACGCACGGCGTATCACGTGCGCGATGTCACGCAGCCTGCGGTCTCGGTCGGTGCGATGTTGCGTCCAGGCGCCACCAGCGTGTTGCTCGGTGTGCCCGAATCCGCGTTGGCCGGGCACCACACGCCGCTGGAGCTGCTGCTGCCTGCCGGCGAGGTCGATGCGCTGCTGGAGCGGTTGCACGCATGCGCCGAGGCGCCGGCGCGCCTGGCTGCCTTCGAACGGTGGCTGGTCGACCGCGCCGGCGGCCGCCCGCCCGTGCGGCATCCGGCGCTGCGCGTGCTGCGTTCCGGTGGCTGGCACCCGGACGTGCGCGTGGAGACCCTGGTGCGCGCCAGCGGACTCAGCCATCGGCATTGCATCGCCCTGTTCCGGCAGGCGACCGGTCTGGCACCGAACGCCTGGCTGCGGCTGCAACGCTTCTCGCACGCGCTGGACCTGGCGTGCGACCGCTCGCTGGGCTGGGCCGACATTGCCGCCGCCAGCGGCTTCGCCGACCAGGCGCACTTGGCCAACACCTTCCGCAGCGTGGCCGGTGTCACCCCGTCCGCCTGGCGGCGGGCGGCCGATCCCGCCGCCCCCCGGCATGTGCCGCGCTGATCGCGGCGCAGGTCAATTTCCTGCAAGACGCGGCGCACCCAGGATTCCACAATGGGCACCTGGCCCACACGAGGACATGCCATGGCGATCCACGAACTGTATGCCTATCTGTGCGTGCGCGACGCCGCCGCCGCGATGGCGTTCTACGCGCGCGCGTTTGGTGCGCGCGAACTGTTCCGCCTTACCGAGCCCGATGGACGTATCGGTCATGCCGAGGTGGATCTCGATGGCCACATCCTGATGCTGTCGGAGGAGTATCCGGACATGGGCGTACGCAGCCCCGAACACCTTGACGCCACGCCGGTCACGCTGCACCTGCATGTGGACGATGCCGACGCGTTGGTCGCCCGCGCGGTCGCGGCGGGCGCCACGCTCGAGCGCGGTATGCAGGACCACTTCTACGGTGAACGCTCCGGCACCGTGCGCGATCCCTTCGGCCACCGCTGGCTGATCGGCCATGCGATCGAGTCGGTGACGCCGGAGGAAATGCAGCGGCGTTATACGGCGCTGTTCGCGAAAGCACCGAAAATCTGAGGGGGCGCGAGATCGTCAGCGCCCGTGCATGCCGGTGCGTGCCGGCAGGAACCCCGGTTTCGCCGTCACTGCCGATGCACGAGACTTCTGTGCCGGGTCGTTGCAACGCTTGCGTGCGTCGCCGGTCGCTCGCGCGGCGAGCCGCTGAGGCGTGTACGCAGGTGTGACACAGGCGACGCTAGGTTGGCGCCATCTCGACCGTTCCCAGCCAGAGGAGGCCATCCGATGACCGAGGCGAACCAGCACGTCCTGCAGGCCGCGAACGCCGCCGGCGATTACGAAGGCTTTCTCGCCCATTGCACCGAAGATACGACCTGGCACTTCATCGGCGAGCGCACATTGCGGGGCAAGCAGGCGGTCAGGGAGTGGATGGCCGAGGCCTACCGGCAGCCGCCGCAGTTCGACGTTCGCAAGTACATCATCGGCGACGGCCACGTCGTGGCCCTCGGCCAGATCACGCTCGAGACTGGCGACGCCGGGACGTCGCGGTTCTCCTACTGCGACGTCTGGCGGTTTCGCGATGGGCGGATGGCGGAACTGGAGGCGTACGTGGTGCCGCTGGCAGCAGCCCAGGACAGGTAGCGACGCGCATGTGCTCGGACGTCCGTTCGCAGCGCGGCCATCCTGTCCGCGTCTGCGCACGGCGTCGGCGGCGGGATCGCTCAGTGCAACAACGTATCTGCCAGCAGCTTCAGATTGAGCACCACGATCAGCGCGGCGATCGTCCAGGCCAGCCAGGCCAGCCCGCGGCGCACCACCAGTGGTCCCATCCGCTGCTTGTCGGTGACGAAGCGCACCAGCGGGATCACCGCGAACGGCAACTGCATCGACAGCACCACCTGGCTCAGCACCAGCAGCTTGGCGGTGCCCTGTTCGCCGTACAGCGAGGTCACCGCGACCACCGGCACGATCGCCAGGCCGCGGGTCAGCAGGCGCCGCGCCCATGGCGGCAGCCGCAGGTGCAAAAAGCCTTCCATCACGATCTGCCCGGCCAGCGTGGCGGTGACGGTGGAATTGATGCCGGAGGCCAGCAGCGCCACCGCAAACAGGGTCGAGGCCAGGCCGACGCCGAGCATCGGCGCGAGCAGTTCGTGGGCCTGTTCGATCTCCTGCACGTCGGTGCGGCCGTGCGCATGGAACACCGCGGCGGCCAGGATCAGGATCGCGGCGTTGACGAACAGCGCCAGACTCAGCGCGATGGTGCTGTCGGCCAGCGCCCAGCGCAGCGCCGAGCGGCGGCCCTGGTCGGTGCGCTCGTAGGCGCGGGTCTGCACGATCGAGGAATGCAGGTACAGGTTGTGCGGCATCACCGTCGCGCCGATGATGCCGATCGCCAGGTACAGCGCGGCCGGATCGGTCACCACCTGCGCACGCGGGATGAAGCCTGACAGCACCTCGCGCAGCGGCGGCGCGGCCAGCACGATCTGCACCAGGAAGCAGGCGAAGATCACCGTCAGCAGGGCGATCACGAACGCCTCCAGCGCGCGGAAGCCGCGGCGCATCAGGAACAGCACCAGCAGCGCGTCGATCGAGGTGATGATCGCGCCAGCGGTGAGCGGGATGCCGAACAGCAGCTTCAGCGCGATCGCCGTGCCGATCACTTCGGCCAGGTCGCAGGCGACGATGGCCGCTTCGCAGGCCAGCCACAACAGGAAGTTCACCGGATTGGAGTAGTGCGCACGGCAGGCCTGGGCGAGGTCCAGCCCGGTGGCGATGCCCAGGCGCGCGGCCAGGCCCTGCAGCACGATCGCCATCAGGTTGGACAGCAGGATCACCGACAGCAGCAGGTAGCCGAAGTGCGAACCGCCGGCGATGTCGGTCGCCCAATTGCCCGGATCCATGTAGCCGACCGAGACCATGTAGCCGGGTCCGAGGAAGGCCAGGAAGCGGCGCCAGCCCAGGCCGCTGCGCGGCACGGCCACGCTGGCATGCATCGCGCCCAGGCTGGGACGCGCCTCGCCACGGCTGGCGTGCGCGGCAGCGGAACTCGGCAGGGGCAGGGGGGCGGCCATGGCAATGACACGTGGGGCGGGGTGCGAACGAGTATATAGCAGGTGCTATATGGATTAGCATTGGCAATTCAGATCGCTGCGATAGCCCGGATTCGGCCAGAATAGGCGGGTGGCCGGCGGGCGCCGGCACAGGACAAGGGCGTTGCGATGCAGAAAAGCGGGAAGTCGATGGCGCCGCCGGCGGTGCTGCTCGACGCCGAAGTGCAGGTCGAAAGCTTCCGCCAGGTGCGCGAGGCGCACCGCCTGGAGCTGATCGAGGACTACGTGGAGTTGATTTCCGACCTGCTCGCCGACGGTGGCGAAGCGCGGCAGGTGGATATCGCCGCGCGCCTGGGCGTGGCCCAGCCGACCGTGGCCAAGATGCTCAAGCGCCTGGTCAAGGGCGGTTGGGTGGTGCAGCGGCCCTACCGCGGCGTGTTCCTGACCGCCGAGGGCGAGGCGCTGGCCGCGGCCAGCCGGCAGCGCCACCAGACCGTGGAGCAATTCCTGCTGGCCCTGGGCATCGATGCCGACACCGCGCGCCGCGATGCCGAGGGCATCGAGCATCACGTCAGCGAAGCCACGCTGGCGGTCTTTGCCGAGTTCGTGCGTAAGCACGGCGCGTCGCGATGAGCGTCGGCGACGACGCGCAACTGGCGCGCGACGTACATTGGATGCGCCACGCGCTGGCCCTGGCCGAGCGTGCCGAGCGCGAGTTCGACGAGATTCCGGTCGGCGCGGTGCTGGTCTCGGCCGAGGACGAGGTGCTGGGCGAGGGCTGGAACCTCAACATCGCCGAACACGATCCCAGCGCGCATGCCGAGATCGTCGCGCTGCGCCAGGCCGGCCGCCGGCTCGGCAATCACCGCCTGGTCGGCAGCCGCCTGTACGTCACCTTGGAGCCGTGCGCGATGTGCGCGATGGCGGTGGTGCATGCGCGGGTGGCGGAACTGGTCTATGCCGCCACCGATCCCAAGACCGGCGCCTGCGGCAGCGTGTTCGACCTGCTCGCCGATCCGCGCCACAACCACCGCGTGCAGGTCCGCGGCGGGATCCTGGCGGCGGAGGCGAGCACGCGCCTGACCAACTATTTCCGCGCCAAGCGCGGCAAGCCGCCGCTGGGCGCGTGAGCGGCCAGCCCCTGCCGGTCGCGCAGGCCGCGCGGTATCATTGAAGCCTGATACGACACTTCCGCGCCGGCCTCGCCGCCGCGAACGACAGGACGGTGATATGGCGCAAGCGCACGTGGCGAACGATCGGCTGATCTGGATCGATCTGGAAATGACCGGCTTGGATACCGATCGCGATTCGATCATCGAAATCGCCACGGTGGTGACCGACGCGCAACTCAACGTGCTGGCCGAGGGCCCGGAGTTCGCCATCGCCCATCCGCTGCAGACGCTGGAGGCGATGGACGAATGGAACCGCAACCAGCACCGCCACTCCGGTCTGTGGCAGCGCGTGCTCGACAGCCGGGTCACGCTGGCCCAGGCCGAGGCCGAGACCATGGCGTTCCTGACCCAGTGGTGCAAGCCCGGCACTTCGCCGATGTGCGGCAACTCGATCTGCCAGGACCGGCGTTTCCTGCACCGGCAGATGCCGCGGCTGGAGCGCTTCTTCCACTACCGCAACCTGGACGTGTCGACGCTGAAGGAACTGGCGCGGCGCTGGGCGCCGACGGTGTCTGCCGGCCTGACCAAGACCTCCTCGCACACCGCGCTCAGCGACGTGCACGATTCCATCGACGAACTGCGTTACTACCGTCCGTTCATGGGCACGTTGGGCGGGCAGGGCGAGGGCTGATCCGCGATCCTGACGCTGTCAGAGAGCATGCGGCGCACCGCCCGACGATCGTCGGGCGGATACAGTCGCGCAGGGAATGCAGGCGCTGACGCCGCCGCTCAGCGCGCCAGCGGCGGTCCCGGCTTGGTCTCGCCGTCGTCGGTGACGCCCTTGGTCAACAATTCCGCGATCGGGCGGCCGTCGGCATCGTGGTGGTACACGTGCAGGTCGCGCTGCGGATACGGAATGCTCAGCCCGTTCTCCAGCAACTGGTTGCGGATCTGCTCCAGCGTGCTGCTCTTGGCCGCGCCGAAATCGCTGTTCTTGGCGTAGCCGAACAGCATCAGGTCCACCGTGCTCTCGCCCAGGTTGGTCACCTGCACGAACGGGGCGGGCGTCTTCAGGATGTTCGGATTGTCCTGGGCGATCTTCAGCAACAGCTCCTGCGCCTTCTTCAGGTCGTCGCCGTAGCCGACGCCGACGGTGATCTCCAGGCGCCGGTTGGGCAGGGTGCTGTAGTTGACGATCGGCGCAGTGGTGATGGTGCTGTTGGGCAGGGTCACCATGCGCTCGTCGAAGGTGCGGATGCGGGTCTGGAAGATCCGGATCTCGTCGACCACGCCTTCCTGGCCGGCCACCACCACGTGGTCGCCGTCGCGCATTGGCCGCAGCACGATCAGCATCACCCCGGAGGCGATGTTGGACAGCGAATCCTTCAGCGCCAGGCCCACCGCCAGACCGGCGGCGCCGAGCACGGCGAACAGCGAGGTCGGCGGCACGCCGATCTTCTGCAGCGCGGTGACCAGCACCAGCACCAGCATCAACGCATAGGCGACGTTGCGCAGGAAATTGCTGAGCGTGGCTTCCACCCTTGCGCGCAGCAGGGCGCTGCGCAGCCATTCGCTCAAGCGCTTGGCGATCCACATCCCGACGACCAGGATCAGGATCGCCACACCCCAGTTGAGCGCGTACTGCGCCCAGTCCAGCGTCCGCCAGTCGAACGGGCGCGCCGCCCGCGTCGCCGGTGCAGCGGTCGTGGCCGCCGTCAGTGCCGTCAGCCACGACTGCATCGGCATCACCCCTTGCTCTTGAGCTTGGCCAGGCGCAGCCAGGTGTCGACCACGGTGTCGGGGTTCAACGAGACCGATTCGATGCCTTCCTGCATCAGCCACTCGGCCAGGTCCGGGTGATCCGAAGGACCCTGGCCGCAGATGCCCACGTACTTGCCCTTGGCGCGCGCGGCCTTGATCGCCATCGACAGCATCTTCTTGACCGCCGGATTGCGCTCGTCGAACAGGTGCGCCACGATCGAGGAGTCGCGGTCCAGGCCCAGGGTCAGCTGGGTCAGGTCGTTGGAGCCGATCGAGAAGCCGTCGAAGATCTCCAGGAATTCCTCGGCCAACAGCGCGTTCGACGGCACCTCGCACATCATGATGATCTTCAGGCCGTTCTCGCCCTGGCGCAGGCCGTTGCTGGCCAGCACCTCGACGACCTTGCGGCCTTCCTCGAGGGTGCGCACGAACGGGATCATGACCCACATGTTGTCCAGGCCCATCTCGTTGCGGACCTTGAGCACCGCCTTGCATTCTAGCGCGAACGCGGCGGCGAAGCTCGGATCGACGTAGCGGCTGGCGCCGCGGAAGCCGATCATCGGGTTCTCTTCGTGCGGTTCGTAGTTGCTGCCGCCGATCAGGTTGGCGTACTCGTTGGACTTGAAGTCCGACAGGCGCACGATCACCGGGTGCGGCGCCACCGACGCGGTCAGCGTGGCGATGCCTTCGGCCAGGCGATTGACGTAGAAGCTCACCGGGTCGGCGTAGCCGGCGATCTTCTCGTCGATCTTCTTCTTGGTCGCCGCGTCCTGCTTGGCGTATTCCAGCAGCGCGTTGGGATGGATGCCGATGTGCGCGGCGATGATCATCTCCAGGCGCGCCAGGCCGATGCCGGCGTTGGGCAACTGGCCGAAGTCGAACGCGCGCTCCGGGTTGGCCACGTTCATCATGATCTTCAGCGGCGCCGGCGGCATGTTGCCCAGGTCCGTGGTGGTGCGCTCGAACGGCAGGCGCTCGCCATAGATGTAGCCGGTGTCGCCTTCGGCGCAGCTCACCGTCACTTCCTTGCCGTCCTCGACCAGCTCCATCGCGTTGCCGGTACCGACCACCGCCGGCACGCCCAGCTCGCGGGCGATGATCGCCGCGTGGCAGGTGCGACCGCCGCGGTTGGTGACGATCGCCGAGGCGCGCTTCATCACCGGCTCCCAATCGGGATCGGTCATGTCCGCGACCAGCACGTCGCCGGGCTGCACCCGGTTCATGTCCTCCAGGCTGCGCACCACGCGGGCGACGCCAGCGCCGATCTTCTGGCCGATCGCACGACCTTCGGCGATCACCTCGCCGCGCTGCTGCAGCGCGAAGCGTTCGATCTGGGTGGCGTGGCCGCGCGACTTCACCGTCTCCGGACGCGCCTGCACGATGAACAGCTTGCCGCTGACGCCGTCCTTCGCCCACTCGATGTCCATCGGCCGCTGGTAGTGCTGCTCGATCACCAGTGCCTGCTTGGCCAGTTCCTGCACGTCCTCGTCGTTGATCGAGAAGGTGTTGCGCAGCTGTGCCGGCGTGTCCTCGATGCGCACGCGCTCTCCCGGCACGTCCGAATACACCATGCGGATCAGCTTGCTGCCCAGCGAGCGGCGCAGGATCGCCGGCTTGCCGGCCTTCAGGGTGGGCTTGTAGACGTAGAACTCGTCGGGATTGACCGCGCCCTGCACGACCATTTCGCCGAGGCCGAAGCTCGAGGTAACGAACACCACGTCGCGGAAACCGGACTCGGTGTCCAGGGTGAACAGCACGCCGGAGGCGCCGACGCCCGAGCGCACCATCAACTGCACGCCGGCCGAGAGGAACACGTCCTCGTGCTTGAAGCCGTGGTGCACGCGGTAGGCGATGGCGCGATCGTTGTAGAGGCTGGCGAAGACTTCCTTGACCTTGTGCACGACGTCGTCGGCGCCGGTCACGTTGAGGAAGGTCTCCTGCTGGCCGGCGAAGCTGGCATCGGGCAGGTCTTCGGCGGTCGCCGAGGAACGTACCGCGACCGCGATGTCGCCACCGCCGTTCTCGCTGCACAACTGCGCGTAGGCCTCGCGGATCGCCTGGTCCAACTCCGGCTGCAGGGGCGCGTCGATCACCCAGCCGCGGATTTCCTTGCCGGCGGCGGTCAGCGCGCCCACGTCTTCCACGTCCAGCGTGGCCAGCTTGTCGAAGATGCGCTGGTACAGATCGTTGTGGGCGACGAAGGCCTTGAACGCTTCGGCCGTGGTGGCGAAGCCGCCGGGCACCGATACGCCGAGCCCCGCCAGGTTGCCGATCATTTCGCCAAGGGAGGAATTCTTGCCACCGACGCGAGCCAGGTCGGCCAGGCGCAGCTCATGCAACCACAGGATGTTCTCGTTCAAGCGCGATGCTCCGTTAGGCCATCGCCCGAGGCGGGCTGAATGGCCGCGTCCGTGAGGGAAGAAGCCGATATGATGCAGTGCGCACCCGAGCCGGCACAAGCGAAGCGGGCGCATCCGTTGGGTTTCAGCCAGGAGAATGCAGGCAATGTCGACGATCAGACCGGTGTTCTACGTGTCCGATGGAACCGGTATCACCGCTGAAACCATTGGGCATAGCCTGCTCACCCAGTTCAGCGGTTTCAGCTTCGTCACCGACCGCATGTCGTTCGTCGACGATCCGGAAAAAGCCCGCGACGCTGCGCAGCGCATCCATGCCGCAGGGGAGCGCTATCAGGTTCGGCCGATCGTGGTCAACTCCTGCGTCGATCCGCAACTGAGCATGCTGCTGGCCGAGAGCGGGGCGCTGATGCTCGACGTGTTCGCGCCCTTCATCGAGCCGCTGGAGCGCGAATTGAACGCGCCGCGGCACTCGCGGGTGGGACAGGCGCACGGTCTGGTCGACTTCGAGACCTACCACCGCCGCATCAACGCGATGAACTTCGCGCTCGCGCACGACGACGGTATCGCGCTCACCTACGACGAAGCCGACGTGATCCTGGTGGCGGTGTCGCGCGCGGGCAAGACCCCGACCTGCATCTACCTGGCGCTGCATTACGGCGTGCGCGCGGCGAACTATCCGTTGACCGACGAGGACCTGGAGAGCGATCGGCTGCCGCCGCGGCTGCGCGCGTATCGCAACAAGCTGTTCGGGCTGACCATCGATCCGGAGCGGCTGCAGCAGATCCGCCAGGAGCGGCGGCCGAACTCGCGCTATTCCAACGCCGAGACCTGCCGGCGCGAAGTGGCGGCGGCCGAAACCATGTTCCGCATGGAGCGGATTCCGACCCTGAGCACCACGCATACCTCGATCGAGGAGATTTCCAGCAAGGTGCTGGCGACGCTGGGACTGCAGCGCGAGATGTTCTGAGAGAGGGTGTGACTGGCCAGCGCGCGCCGGTCGGGCGGGGCCGTTCCTGGCGGCGACGGCATTTCCGCACGTCCTCGCAGGGATTTCCACGGTAGGCCGCTGGCGCCGATCCGTCAATGCTGCCGCCGGCGCGATCCAGCGTGTAGGATCGGTCCATGCAGCACGCCATGACCCGCAGCGAACGCATCCCCCGGCTCAGCCGTTTCGGCTGGCTGATGGGGCTGTACGCCGAGAACTATCTGCACCTGAACCGCCTGTTCGTGCCGGCCGACCTGGCTGCAGGCAGCTACGTGTCCAGCATCGGCGACGGCCTGGACCTGCGCCTGGACGTGATCGAGCGTCACCGCTACACCGTCGAGCTGCGCCTGACCTACGATCTGTGCGACCCGCTGACCGGCGAGCCGGACCCGTCGGCCTACGTGCGCCTGTACCTGGACGCGCGCCAGGCCGAGACCACGCATTGCTATGTCGGCCGCCGCTGGCAGGACGTGATGGGGCTGTACCCGCCGCCGGCGGAACTGATCAGCCACCGCATGCGCATGAACACCTTCCTCGGCAAATGGCTGGAATACCTGGCCGAGCGCGGCCACGGCGTGGCCACGCTGCGATCGGCGCCGCCGTTGCCGCGCGCGGCGCAGGACGCCGCGACGCCCGCCGTCTAGCCACAGGCTGGACCAGGCGACGGCACGGTTACGGCATACTGCGCGCCCGTCGTCCTCTGCCTTCGTCGCATGCCTTACACCCCCATCGTCGCCACCTTGGGCTACGTACTCTCGCCCGACCGCAGCCAGGTGCTGCTGGTCCATCGCAATGCCCGGCCCGGCGACCATCACCTGGGCAAGTACAACGGCCTGGGCGGCAAGGTGGAGGCGGACGAGGACGTCCTGGCCGGCATGCGCCGCGAGATCCTGGAAGAGGCCGGCATCACCTGCGAGGCGCTGCAGTTGCGCGGCACCATCAGCTGGCCGGGCTTCGGCAAGCACGGCGAGGACTGGCTGGGCTTCGTGTTCCTGATCGACGCCTACGCGGGCGAGCCGTTCGCCGAGAACGCCGAGGGCACGCTGGCCTGGGTGCCGATCGCGCAGATGGACACGCTGCCGCTGTGGGAGGGCGATCGCCATTTCCTGCCGCTGGTGTTCGACGGCGACCCGCGCCCGTTCCACGGGGTCATGCCATACCGCGACGGAC
>NZ_AQOK01000714.1:0-2581 GCF_000364645.1 Xanthomonas sp. SHU 308
GGCGCTACTCGCGGGTCTGACGCGCTAAGCCCCTCTCCCATCGGGAGAGGGGTTGGGGTGAGGGTAGGCCGCGAAAGCGACTCGCGGAGTTTGGGGGGCGAGGGTGCGGCGCCAAGCGTCTCGCGATGTTTGGTTGCACCAGGCTCCGCCCGTACCCTCATCCGGCCCTTCGGGCCACCTTCTCCCGACGGGAGAAGGAGCAGCCTCTTCTTGCTGCTGGTATTCGACGGCGACCTGCGCCCGTTCCACGGGGTCATGCCATACCGCGACGGACGCATGCAGTCCTCGCGCTACTCGCGGGTCTGACGCGCTCGCGCTGCCGTAAAGCCCCTCTCCCACCGGGAGAGGGGTTGGGGTGAGGGTACGGCGCGAAAGCGACTCGCGGAGTTTGGGGGGCGAGGGTGCGGCGCCAAGCGTCTCGCGATGTTTGGTTGCACCAGGCTCCGCCCGTACCCTCATCCGGCCCTTCGGGCCACCTTCTCCCGTCGGGAGAAGGAACAGCCTCTGCCCTTCCCGTCGGGGGATGGGCGAGGGGCCGGCGCGCCGCTCGGTCGAACGCTCGCGCGACACCGCTTCCGTCTTGTCCACAGTAGCTGTGGATCGATGCTGCACAAGCCTGTGGGCAAGCGTCGCAAGTCGCTGAAATGGCTGTCCGATTCTGCCGGGTGGCGAAAATCTCATCAGTCCCGGTCGCGCTTCTCCACAGCCGGTGTGGATGAAAGCGCACGAACGCTGTGGATAAGATGCCGGTGGCGTTGTGCCGCAACGGCCGCCGCCGCAATGGCGAAAATTTGACCAGCGTCGATCGCACGATCCAGCAGGCGCACGTGCGCGCTTGCCGCAACGCTACTGCGCGGTCCAGCCGCCATCGATGGCGATGGTCTGCGCGGTGATGTTGCGCGCCGCCGGCGAGGCCAGGAACGCCACACAGCCCGCCAGTTCGTCGTAGGCGATGAACACGCCCTTGGGCATCGGCTTGAGCATCACCTGGGCGATCACGTCGGCTTCGGAAATGCCGCGGGTGCGCGCCTGGTCGGCGATCTGCTTGTCCACCAGCGGCGTTTTCACGTAGCTGGGGCAGAGCGTGTTGATGGTGATGTCGGTGTCGGCGGTCTCCAGTGCGATCACCTTGGAGAAGCCGACCAGGCCGTGCTTGGCGGCGACGTAGGCGCTCTTGTACGGGCTGGCGACCAGCGAGTGGATGCTGCCGATGTTGACGATGCGGCCGAAGCCGCGTTCGCGCATGCCCGGCAGCACCGCCTGGGTCAGCCGGGCGACCCCGGTCAGCATCACCTCCACCAGCAGGCTCCACTTGTCCATCGGGAACTCCTGCAGCGGCGCCACATGCTGCAGCCCGGCGTTGTTGACCAGCACGTCCACCGGCCGGCTGACGGCCGCCAGCGCCGCGGCGATGCTGTCCGCGCTGGTCACGTCCAGCGCCACCGCTTCGGCCGAGCCGCCGGCCTGGCGCACCTGCGCGGCGACCGTTTCGGCGGCCTCGAGGTCGAGGTCGCTGACGACGATGTGGCGGCCGTCGGCGGCCAGTGCGTGGGCGATGCCGGCGCCGATGCCGCTGGCGGCGCCGGTGATCAGGACGGTCTGCATGGGGAGTACCTGCGCGGAGTGGGGGGCGATCAGCGTAGCAGCGCGCCGCGACGCCTGGCAGCGGCCGCTCGCCAGTGCGGCGGCGCCACGCTACCCTGTGCCGTCGCTCGCCGCTCACGCCGGATCCGCCACGTTATGCCGATGAAACGCCACTTCTCCATGCTGCGCGAGTTCCAGCTGGCCGACTGGTTCACCCTCGCCAACGCCTTCTGCGGCACCGGCGCGGTGTTCGCGGCGATGCGCTTCCTGCAGGACGGCCGCCGCAGCGACCTGCTGTTCGGCATGGCGCTGATCCCGCTGGCATTCGTGTTCGACGCGCTGGACGGGCGGGTGGCGCGCTGGCGCAAGTCGTCCTCGACCCTGGGCCGCGAGCTGGACTCGCTCGCCGACGTGATCTCCTTCGGCGTGGCCCCGGCGGCGCTGGCCTACGCCTGCGGCATGCAGGGCGGCTGGGACTGGCTGGTGCTGAGCTTCTTCGTCTGCTGCGGGGTCAGCCGCCTGGCCCGCTACAACGTCACCGCCGAGCAGATCGCCGGCGACGGCGACAAGGTGCCGTACTTCGAGGGCACGCCGATCCCGAGCAGCCTGGGCCTGGTGATCGTGCTGGCGATCGCCGCGCACCTGGGCCATATCGGCGACGCCTTGTGGTGGGGCGAGTGGCGGTTGGGACCGTGGCTGCTGCACCCGCTGGCGCTGCTGTTCGCGCTGTCCGGCTCGCTGATGATCAGCAAGACGCTACGCATCCCCAAGCCCTGATCGCAGCGGGTTGCTATCATCGCGGGCCAGGTCTGGAGAGTGGCGATGAAGGCTAGCGGCGGTGGCGCCGGCGATTTCGAGGCGATGACGCGGCAGTACTGGGACGCCTGGAGCGCCGCATTGCGCCAGGGCGCCGCGGCCCCCGCGTCGCCCGCGGCTGGCGATGGCGCCGGTTCCTGGCGCGAGGCGATCGCGGCCTGGAGCCAGTGGCTGGGGCGCG
>NZ_AQOK01000715.1:0-579 GCF_000364645.1 Xanthomonas sp. SHU 308
GCCGCCTGGCGAACGACCGCCGCCCTGCACGCCGCCGCGCGGCGCAGCCGACGCCGCCGGCACCCCGCCCCCGAGGGGCCGAGGATGCTGACGCGCGTTGGACGACAGGGTGCGCATCCAGTGGACGAACTGGACCATCCAGTACCCATACGCCAACGCCATGCCCGCGAAGGCCAGCAGCACGACGCCCTTGGGCCAGTTGAACCCCGGGCCCAGCAGCGCGGCCCAGATCGGGGGCGGCAGCAGCCAGGGGGCGGCCAGCAGTGCGGCGAGCAGCGCCGCGAAGACCCAGGCCACCAGACGATGTCTAGTCATGACCCAGGCTCCCCCGCACGCCAGGCCAGCGCACCAGTACACCGTGCCGCAAGCCCGCTTCGGCGCGCCCTCCTTCGCAACCGGCGCCGGCGCGCATCGCCGCCGCATCGGCACCCGACCGGAGCGGCCACACGCACCGCAGCCCCGCCCGCACATGCCCGAACACTTGCGCCCAGGTCATACGAACGCCCTCCCTGCGGAACGTCGGCGCCGGATCTGCGCGTCCAGGACCTCCTGCACCACCACCGGCGGGCGCTCCAGCCA
>NZ_AQOK01000716.1:0-4456 GCF_000364645.1 Xanthomonas sp. SHU 308
GCGAGGCGATGAGATAGCCCTGCACGGCGTGCGCACCTGCGGCGCACGCCGCCTCCCACTGCGCCGTGGTCTCGATGCCCTCCACCACCACGCAGCCGCTGTGGTCCGCGCACATCTGCACCAGGTTGCGCAGCAAATGCGCAGGCGCCTGCGGCTCGCAGGCCCGGAGCAGCACCGACCGATCGATCTTGACCACGTCCGGCTGGCAGCGCGCCAGGAACTCGAACGTGGTGAAGCCCGCCCCCAGATCGTCGATCGCGATGCGCACGCCGCACTCGCGCAGCGCCGCGACCAGGGTCATCACCTCCCCGCCATGCGTGATCGTGCTGGTCTCCGTGATCTCCAGGGTCAGCCGCCGGGCCACGTCCGGATGGTGGCCGAGCTGCGTCAACACCGACGTCCACCCCGGCCCCTCGCGCAGCGACGCCGCCGACACGTTGCAACCCAGGCACACCTCCGGCACCTGCTGCAGCAACTCGATGATCGCCTCCAGCACGCTGAAATCCAGCCGCTCCACCCAGCCCAGCCGCTCCAGGGCGCCGACGCCCTCGGCGCAGGCGACCACGCCCGCATGCACGCCCCCACCCTCCCCCAGCCTCAGCAAGGCCTCGTCGTACAGCACGGCGCCCTGCGCACCGTCCCGCCCCAGGCTGATGACGGGCTGGAAGGCCAGCAGGAGCCGGCCTCCCCGCAGCGCGGACAGCAGATCCGCCGCCGCCCACACGTCCCGCCGGCGCATCGCACGATGGCCGCAGCACTCGTTGTCCATACCTACCTCCTGTGCAACGTCGCACACCGCGACGCCTGCGTTCCGTTCATGGAAGCCATCGCGCTCCTGATCCCCCCTCCGGTCCCAGCCCATGGCGCCTTTGCCTACCGTGCCGCCTGCGCCGGCCTGGGCGCCTGCGCCGCCAGCGACAGCATCTGCGCGTAGCCCGCCTCGAAGCCGGCCAGCGGCAACTGCACGTCGAAGCTGCCGCCCGAGGCCACCGGCGCGCTCACCTTCAGCGCCTTGCCGCTGCGCAGCGCCGCCAGCGCGCTGGCATCGAAGCTCAGGTCCACCACGCAGCCCTCGGGCAGGCAGGTCTGGTAGGGCACGTTGCGCGCCACCGGGCCGTCGTCCACCTGCAGGGTCACGCCCGCGCGCACGTCCAGCCCGAAGGGCGTCACCAGACCCGCCACAGCCCGGCTCGCGCCCTGCGGCTTCACCGTCAGCTTCACCACGCGCTGGTTGTCCTGGCGGCGGCGCAGCTCCACGTCCAGATCGCAGAAGCGCTGGCCCTGGTCGTTCCAGCAGCTGACGCCCCAGTTGCCGAACTGCTGCGTGGTGCGCGCCGCCGCAGTGGGCGCGGCACCCGCGGCGGCCGAGGCAGTCCGTGCCGGCGCTGGTGCCACGGCCGGCGGCGGGCTGGCCGCCGGCATCTGCGCACAGGCCGCCGACGCCATGATCGACAGGACAAAGCCACTCCACCGGGCCCGGAACGGTGTGCTGGACATGCTCTTCATTGCAGAAAACTCCCCCATTGCGATCTCGGAAAAAAACGGTGATGCCGCCGCGCGGCGCGAAAGACCCCACATGACGAACGCGCCGCTCACGGGCGCACGTCCAGTTCCACGCGCCGGTCCGGCGCCAGACAGGCGATCAGTTCATCGCGCGGCAGGCTGTCCGCGCAGCCCACGCTCACCGGGGCCTGCGCGCCCATGCCCCGGGTCTGGATGCGTGCCGACGCGATCCCGCGCTGCGCCAGATAGGCCGCCACGGTGGCGGCGCGGCGCTCGGAGAGCTTCTGGTTGTAGTCCGCGCTGCCCAGCCGGTCCGTGTACGCCCTCACCTGCACCACGGCCTGGGTCCACGGCCCTTCGCGCAGCTGCGCGGCGAAAGCGTCGAGCGCCTGCCGCCCCTGCGCGCGAAGGTCCTGCAACCGCCATCCATCGAAGCCGAACAGCGCATCGGCCTGCAGGGTCTGCAGCTGCGCCTTCGGCGGCACGTCCGGTGCATGCGACGCCGGCGCCGGCGGCGGCGGGGGCGGCACCACGGCCACATGCGTGTCCGCCGCACCCGGCGCGCACGACGCCGGCAGCCAGTACTGGCTGCCCACCTTGCCGTCCTGGCCGAACAGCAGTTTGAACTGGCACGTCGTGAAATCCGCGCCGCCCGGCCGGCGCACGTGGAAGAGATAGTTCCACTCGCGCGGGGCGAAGCCCTCCCCGAAATGCGGCGCGCCCAGCAGCAGCACCACCTGCGCCTTGTCCATGCCCGGGTGCACCAGGGCCAGCGCCTCGGGCGTCGGGAAGCTCCCCTGCGCGGCCAGCCCGTTGGTCGCCTCCGGCACCGGCCAGACCAGCTGCTGCGCGCTGGCGCCATCGTCGGCAATGCCCTGGCTGACAGTGCCGCAGCCCGCCAGCATCCAGGCCACCGCGGCCGCCAGCAGCAACCGGGCCGCCTGCCGTTCGAAGGTGTAGTAGGTCGTGTTCATGTCCATCGTTCTCGATCTGGTTGAAGATTCCCGGCAGGGCCGGGCGCGCAGGCAGCCCTGCTGCCTGCGCCCTCTCGTCTGCGTGTGGGTTGATGAAGGGCCTCAGCCCTGGGCGGTGCGCGGGTTCACCACTGGAAGCCCACCCCGGCGCCCACGCCCACGTTGCCGCGCGTGGTGGCCGAGCCGCTGAGCTTGAACACCCAGCGTGCGTTGTCCGACAGCGCCGACACGCCCACCGCGATGGCCGACTGCCCCTGGTACGAACCCAGCGCGACCGAGGTCATGCCCCGCCCCGGCATGAAGGCCTGCGGCAGATTGGCGGTCGCCAGCGCGGCGGCCGTGCCGGCATTGGCGTCCTTGCGCACCGTGGCCACCGCCTGATCCGTGTACCGGTTGGCCGAGGCGATGCCATGGTTGAGCTGGTCCACGTTCACCGCATCGGTGCCCGCCACCCCCGGCGCCACGTTGGTGACCGGCCGGCCCCCGGCGTCGATGCCCGTGGTGGTCATGCTCGGGCCGCCCGCGATGCTCACCCCGTTGTTCGCCACCGTGGTGTTGCCCACCGTGATGCTGTTCAAGCTCAGGTTCTCGCTCAGCGCGTACGTGATGTCGGTGCCGTTCTGCGTCAGCGTCATGTTGTTGCCGGCCGTGTAGGTCACCGTGCTGCCCGGGCTGACCCGCGCCACACTGCTGCCGACGGCAACGCCCGAGCCGGTGGCGGCCGTGGTCACGTTGAAGCCCGCCCCCGCCGTGGCCCGCACCGACTCGATCGCCTGATTCGTCGCATACAACTGGCTGCCGTTGACCGCATCCGTGCTGGACGCACTCAACTGGCCGGCCGCCACGTTCTGGATCTGGCGCTCGCTGCCCGCACTGCCCACGCTGACCACGCCCACCGGCGCACTGCCCGCGAAGGCATAGGTCTGGCCCCGCAGCGTGGTGCCCGTCGTCGCCACCGCCGCCGTGGTGGTCGAGCCGTTGCCCAGCGCCACGCTGTTGGCCGTGCTCGCTGCCGCCCCGGTGCCCACCGCCACCGTGTTGCTGCCGCTGGCCGAGGCCCCCGACCCCACCGCCGTGCTCTCCGTGCCCGTGGCCGACGGCGCCACGTAGCTCGTCGTCTGCGACCCCGTGACCCACCGGTTGGCCGCCCCGCTGGTGGCCTGCGTCAACTGGCTCACGTTCACCGCATCGGTGCCCGCCACGCCCGCGGCCACATTGGTGATCCGCTGGCCGCCGGCATCGATGCCGCTGCTGGTCACGCTCGGCCCGTTGACGATGACCAGGCCCGAGGCCCCCAGGGACACGTTGCTGCCCACCGACAGGCCGTTGGTATCCAGCCGCGCATTGCCCGTGGTCAGGCTCACCGCGTTCAGATCGTCGGCCGTCGCCACCGTGATGTCCGTGCCGTTGCGCGTCACCTTGATGTTCTGCCCGTCCTTGAACTGCACCGTGTCGCCCGGCTTCACCTGCGTGGCCGTGTCGCCATTGGCCTGCACGTTCCAGCCCGTGCCCGCGGTCGCCGCCACCGACGCGATGGCATCGTTGACGGTGTCCTTGCCGGTGCCGCCCACGTTGCTCATGCTGATCCGGCCCGTCGCCGTGTCGTAGGCCGCATTGCCGCCCAGCACGGCGACGGCCGAGTTGCCCATCGCGTAGAGCTGCGCGCCGTTGATGGCATCGGTCGAGGTGGACGACAGGTCACCGGCCGCCACCCGCGTGATCTTCTTGCCGCCCGCGTCGATACCGTTGATGGTCACCGACGGGCCGTTGGCGATGGTCATACCGCTGGCCGCATAGGTAGTGCTGTTCGTGCCGTCGTCCACCTTCAGCCCGCTGGTGTCGAGCCGGCTGTTGCCGGTGGTGAGGCTGGTGGCGCTCAGGTCATCGGCGGTCGCCACCGTCACGTCGGTGCCGTTGCGGGTGACCTTGATGTTCTGGCCATCCTTGAACTGCACCGTGTCGCCCGGCTTCACCTGCGT
>NZ_AQOK01000717.1:0-1732 GCF_000364645.1 Xanthomonas sp. SHU 308
CGCCGTTCACCGCGTCGGTGGACGTGCCGCTCAGCGTGCCCGCCGCCAGATTGGTCAGCTTCTGCGCATTGCCCGGGTTGGCCGCCGTGCCGCCGCTCGCCACCATCGTGGTCACGTCCGCCGTGCTGGTGCGCTGCACCACACCGGCCTTGCCGCTATCGACCGCCGAGAAAGCGTCCCCGGCGTTGTTGTAGGTCGTCCCACCGATGGAATAACTCGGCGCCGTGCCGTTCTGCACATCCGCCCCGCCGCCCAGGTACTTGCTGGTGTTCGATGCCACCGTGCTCAGGTTCTGGTTGGTGGTGTAGAGCTGCGAGCCGTTGACCGCATCGGTCGAGGAGGACGACAGGTCACCGGCGGCCACGCTGGTGATCTTCTTGCCGCCCGCGTCGATACCGTTGCCGGTCACCGAAGGGCCATTGGCAATGGTCATGCCGTTGGCCGCATAGGCAGTCGCATTCGTCCCGTCGTCCACCTTCAGCCCGTTGGTGTCGAGCCGGCTGTTGCCGGTGGTGATCGACGTGGCGTTCAGATCATCGGCCGTCGCCACGGTGATGTCGGTGCCGTTGCGCGTGACCTTGATGTTCTGCCCGTCCTTGAACTGCACCGTGTCGCCCGGCTTCACCTGAGTCGCCGTGTCGCCGTTCGCCTGCACGTTCCAGCCCGTGCCCGCAGTCGCCGCCACCGACGCGATGGCGTCATTGACGTTGTCCTTGCCCGTGCCGCCGACGTTGCTCATGCCCAGCGTGCCGGTGGTCGTGTTGTACGCCGCATTGCCGCCCAGCACCGAGGCCGCCGAACTGCCCGCCGCATACAGCTGCGAGCCATTGACCGCATCGGTGGACGTGCCGCTCAGCGTGCCCGCCGCCAGGTTGGTCAGCTTCTGCGCATTGCCCGGGTTGGCGGCAGTCGCGCCGCTCGCCACCATCGTGGTCACGTCCGCCGTGCTCGTACGCTGCACCACACCGGCCTTGCCGCTATCGACCGCCGAGAAAGCATCCCCGGCATTGTTGTAGGTCGTCCCGCCGATGGAATAGCTCGGCGCCGTGCCGTTCTGCACGTCCGCCCCACCGCCCAGGTACTTGCTGGTGTTCGATGCCACCGTGCTCAGGTTCTGGTTGGTGGTGTTGAGCTGCGAACCGTTGATGGCGTCGGTCGAGGTCGCCGACACGTCGCCTGCAGCCACGCTGGTGATCTTCTTGCCACCGGCATCGATGCCGGACGCCAGCACGCTCGGCCCGTTGGCAATGGTCAGCCCGTTGGCCGCATAGGTGGCGCTGTTCGTGCCGTCATCCACCTTCAGGCCATTGGTGTCGAGTTTGCTGTTGCCGGCGGTCAGCGAGTTGGCGGTCAGATCGTCGGCCGTTGCCACGGTGATGTCCGTGCCGTTGCGCGTCACCTTGATGTTCTGGCCATCCTTGAACTGCACGGTGTCCCCCGGCTTCACCTGGGTGGCCGTGTCGCCATTGGCCTGCACGTTCCAGCCGGCATTGGCTGTCTGCTGCACCGCATAGAGCTGCGAGCCGTTGACCGCATCCTTGGAGGAAGACGTCACATCGCCTGCCGCCAGATTGGTCAGCTTCTGGGCATTGCCCGGATTGGCCGCCGTGCCGCCACTCGCCACCATGGTGGTCACGTCCGCCGTGCTGGTGCGTTGCACCACCCCCGACTTGCCGCTGTCCACTGCCGCGAACGCATCCCCCGCGTTGTTATAGGTCGAACCACCCACCGA
>NZ_AQOK01000718.1:0-1218 GCF_000364645.1 Xanthomonas sp. SHU 308
GAGGTTCTGGTTGGTGGTGTTGAGCTGCGAGCCGTTGATGGCATCGGTCGAGGTCGCCGACACATCGCCCGCAGCCACGCTGGTGATCTTCTTGCCACCCGCATCGATGCCGGAGGCGAGCACGCTCGGGCCGTTGGCGATGGCCAGACCGTTGGTGTCGAGCTTGCTGTTGCCCGTGGTGATCGACGTCGCGTTCAGATCGTCGGCCGTTGCCACCGTGATGTCCGCGCCGTTGCGCGTCACCTTGATGTTCTGACCGTCCTTGAACTGCACGGTGTCGCCCGGCTTGACCTGCGTGGCCGTGTCGCCATTGGCCTGGACATTCCAGCCCGCATTCGCCGTCTGCTGGACCGCGTAGAGCTGCGAGCCGTTGACCGCGTCGGTCGACGTGCCGCTCAACGTACCTGCCGCCAGATTCGTCAGCTTCTGGGCATTACCCGGGTTGGCAGCGGTGCCGCCGCTGGCCGTCAGCGTCGTGACATCCGTTGTGCTGGTGCGCTGCACCACACCGGCCGAGCCATTGCTGATGTTGGAGACCTGCTGATTCGTCGCATACAGCTGGCTGCCGTTCACCGCATCCTTTGACGACGAAGAGAGGTCGCCGTCGGCAACGCTGGTGATCTTCTTGCTACCGGCATCGATGCCGGAGGCAAGCACGCTCGGGCCGTTGGCGATGGCCAGACCGTTGGTGTCGAGCTTGCTGTTGCCCGTGGTGATCGACGTCGCGTTCAGATCGTCGGCCGTCGCCACGGTCACATCGGTGCCGTTGCGCGTCACCTTGACGTTCTGCCCGTCCTTGAACTGCACCGTGTCGCCCGGCTTCACCTGCGTGGCCGTGTCGCCATTGGCCTGCACGTTCCAGCCGGCATTGGCTGTCTGCTGCACCGCATAGAGCTGCGAGCCGTTGACCGCATCCTTGGAGGAAGACGTCACATCGCCTGCTGCGAGATTGGTCAGCTTCTGCGCGTTGCCCGGGTTGGCGGCAGTCCCGCCGCTCGCCACCATCGTGGTGACGTCCGCCGTGCTGGTGCGCTGCACCACACCCGACTTGCCGCTGTCCACCGCCGCAAAGGCATCCCCCGCGTTGTTATAGGTCGAACCACCCACCGAATAGCTGGGCGCCGTGCCGTTCTGCACATCGGCACCACCACCCAGGTACTTGCTGGTGTTGGCCGCCACTGTGCTCAGGTTCTGGTTGGTGGTGTAGAGCTGCGAGCC
>NZ_AQOK01000719.1:0-3857 GCF_000364645.1 Xanthomonas sp. SHU 308
TGGCGTCGGTCGAAGAGGACGAGACGTCGCCGGCCGCCACGCTGGTGATCTTCTTGCCGCCCGCGTCGATGCCGGAGGCGAGCACGCTCGGGCCATTGGCGATGGTCAGGCCATTGGTGTCGAGCTTGCTGTTGCCGGTGGTGATCGAATTTGCGTTCAGATCGTCTGCGGTCGCAACGGTGATATCCGTGCCGTTGCGAGTGACCTTGATGTTCTGGCCGTCCTTGAACTGCACGGTATCGCCGGGCTTCACCTGAGTGGCGGTGTCGCCATTCGCCTGGACGTTCCAGCCGGCATTTGCCGTCTGCTGAACCGCATAAAGCTGCGAACCATTGACCGCGTCAGTGGAGGACGACGAGAGATCGCCCGCTGCGAGGTTGGTCAGCTTCTGGGCGTTACCCGGATTGGCCGCCGTGCCGCCGCTTGCCACCAACGTCGTGACATCGGCCGTGCTGGTGCGCTGGACGACACCCGACTTGCCGCTGTCGATTGCCGAGAAGGCGTCGCCGGCGTTGTTGTAGGTCGAGCCACCGACCGAATAGCTCGGAGCCGTGCCGTTCGCCACATCAGCGCCGCCGCCGAGATACTTGCTGGTGTTCGAGGCCACCGTGTTCAGGTTCTGGTTGGTGGTGTTGAGCTGCGAACCGTTAATCGCGTCGGTCGACGACGATGACACGTCACCCGCTGCAACATTGGTGATCTTTTTGCCGCCCGCGTCGATGCCGGAGGCGAGCACGCTCGGGCCGTTGGCTATGGTCAGGCCATTGGTGTCGAGTTTGCTGTTTCCGGTGGTGAGCGACGTTGCATTCAGATCATCGGCGGTCGCCACGGTGATGTCCGCGCCGTTGCGGGTGATCTTGATGTTCTGGCCGTCCTTGAACTGGACCGTATCACCCGGCTTCACCTGGGTGGCCGTGTCGCCGTTCGCCTGGACGTTCCATCCGGTGTTGGCAGTCGCCGCGACCGAGGCGATAGCGTCATTGACGTTGTTCTCGCCTGTGCCGCCGACGTTGCTCATGCTCAGCTTGCCGGTGGCTTGATCGTAGGCTGCATTGCCACCCAAGACCGACGCCGCCGAGTTGCCAAGCTGATCCACGCGCTTGCCTACGCCGTTGACCGCCTGATTGGTCGCGAACAACTGAGATCCATTCACCGCATCCGTCGAACTGCCGCTGAGATTGCCTGCAGCGACGTTGGTGATTTGCCGCTCATTGCCTTGCGATCCGACACTAACGACGCTGCCCGGATTGACGCCTGCGTACTGATAGGTCGTTCCATCGATCGTGCCGCTCGAAGGCGACGATGCAGCCCCGGTTGTCGAACCCGCACCAAGCGCCACATCGTTGGCGTTGTTCGCGACAGCGTTGGAGCCAAGCGCCATGGCATTCCTGGCCTTGGCAGCCGCAGTGTCGCCCAGCGCTACGCCTCCTGCACTCGTAGTGGACGACTTGATACCAAGCGCTACCGATCCCTGGCCCTCAGCGTCGTTGGTGTTGCCGATTGCAACGGCACCATCGCCGTTGGCGGTATTATCCTTGCCCTGCGCGACAGCGCCGGCGCCGGTCGCGTTGTTCGGATCGCCGATCGCGACAGCGCCATCGCCATTGGCGGTGTTACCTGCGCCAATCGAAACGGCCTTGCCGCCCTTTGCCGTCGCCTGCGAGCCGATCGCGACGGACTGATCGGACTGAGCTTGCGAGGAGTCACCGATGGCAACTGAGCCAGTCCCTGACGCGGCGCTGGTGAAACCAAGCGCCGTGGCACGCAGCCCAGTCGATGTCTGGCGTCCAATGGACACCCCATAGCCACTCGTCGAGGTCTTAGCTTGATCGCCAATCGCTACGCCCCAGTTCGACCACGCACCGCCGCCGATCGCGATACCCGAAGTGTCCGTGGTACCGACTGTTGGAGCCGTCGTCCCAGTCGTCGCGCCGTGTCCAATGGCTATGGCATTCGCATTGGCAGCGTTTGCGCCATTACCCTGTGCGATCGCATTCTTAGCGCCGCTAACTACCTGGCCGCCGCCAAGAGCAATGGAATTCGCAGCATTTGATCCAACAGTCGCCCCAGCACCGATAGCGACAGACGCGTCAGACACAGCATTGCTTGCACCATTAACCTTGGCGCTACTTCCAATCGCGACAGAGTTCTGCGCGAAGGTCACGCCGCTTCCTACACCCATGGCCGTCGAATTGCCTGAGTTGCCATCAATCGAAGTGATGGCCCCGACTGCTATGGCGTTTGAACTCGCCGCCTTTGCCGAAGAACCAATCGCAATTGCCTTGTTTCCGGTAGCAAGGGTAGCACCAGAGGATGCCCCATCAGACGTTGATGTCTGCGCAGATCCGATCGCGATAGCGTTTGCACCGGCAGAGTTATTTAAGGTTGATAGGCTACCCATCCGCATGGAATAGGTACCACCAGCCACGTCAGTAACGCCAATCCGCCCTTGGTTTACAAAGAGTTGCCCTCCCAGGCTCAAACTTTCCGCATTTCCGCCGTAAGTAAAGAACGTCGACCATTGTGTCTGGGTAGCGCGGCCCGAAGGATCACATTGCACATAGTTATTAACGCTCTGTATATTTGAGGCGTTCGGACCTCCATCATATACTTCAGTACAAACCCGATCGCCATTGCCACCGTTATTGACAAAAACCTGAGCCTGCGCGCTTCCTGCACACATTAGAACAGTCGCGATCGCCGCAGTGGACACGCCCATCAGCCGCGCTCGTCCCAGACCAAATGGCCCGACGCCCAATTCCTTACGATTGATACCCAGCACACGGTGCGCACGCCGAAGCGCAGACATGAGGCGTCGCGACGTACCGACACCACCGCCCGCACCGCCATTCCCTGCCCCTGTATTGCTGGCCACTTCCGAAGCGACCACCCATTGCTTGCGCGCCCGGCTCCAGACTTTTCGATAGATTTTGTTCACGGCATTCGCCTTTCAGTTGTCGTGTGTTGATGCGATGGAAGGGCTCAGGCGCTGCGATGCGCCACGGACGTCGGGCGCGCGTTGGCCGTGTGGGGCACGCTCGCGATGGGGATCAGGGGCTGGTGGCGCGCGCCCTGCAGAGGCGCGTTGAATCCGCAATGCCGGGCGCCCGCGTGGTGGTGCGCATCGAGCCGGCGCAAACGCAGTAACGGCGCGACGCTTCCGTTCGCACCGGCCTGGAGCGGCGCCATGCCCTCGCCCGTCGCGATGCGCGCGGGCCATTTGGAAAACACGACACGCCGCTGCGGCGGCCGCGCGGGCCCTTGCACGCAGCGCAGCCGCGCCTGCGCGGCACTGCGCAGCGGCTGGCTGGCCGGGGTGAGATGGCACGGGCCGGCGGCTTGCGCCGGAACCCGGTGGAAAGCGCCCCGTGGGGCGGACCGCAAATGGTCTGGTTCAGGCGAGAGGCATGGGGATGGGTACACAATGGGTCCGTTGTGTAAGCATCCGAACCAAGTCGTTACTACGCTCTGATTGAACAGGCGTGTGGAGCCGAAACACCCCGCTGACAGATAGGACCCGTTCTGTCAACTTTGGGCGTACGCCATGGGGCCTGGTCGCAGACCAGCGTCTCGGCGTCTCCCCCTTCCCCCAAGGGGTGTTTCTCATGATGATTGGTTATGCACGGGTCTCCACCGGAGACCAGAATCTGGATTTGCAGATCCAGGCCTTGGAGCGGCTGGGCTGCGACAAGATCTACAACGACCGCGGCGTCTCTGGCGCCGCCAGCTCGCGCCCCGGGCTGGACCGGGCCATGGCCCGGCTGCGGCCGGGCGACACGCTGGCGGTGTGGCGGCTGGACCGGCTGGGCCGCTCGCTGCCGCATCTGGTGCAGTTGCTGGAGCGGCTGGGGCCCCGC
>NZ_AQOK01000720.1:0-932 GCF_000364645.1 Xanthomonas sp. SHU 308
CGAGGTGGCCTTCCATTCGGTCACCGAACACATCGACACGGGCTCGTCCGGCGGGCGGCTGGTGTTCCACTTCATGGCGGCGCTGGCCGAGTTCGAGCGCGCGCTCATCAGCGAGCGCACCAAGGCCGGCATGGCGGTGGCCCGCAACGCGGGCCGGCCCGTGGGGCGCCTGCCGCTGCTGAGCCCGGGCCAGTTGCGCAAGGCGGCGGCGCACCTGCAACAGGGCACGCGCTCCCTGGCCGAGCTGGCGCGCGAGTTGGGCGTGCACCCGCGCACGGTGCGGCGCGGCCTGGCGCGCCTGGGGCTGGAGGTGCCCGCCAAGCCCCCCGACGAAAGCACGGTGTAGCGCCGGGCGCTTTTCGACAAGCCGGCGTGCGCGAAACGACAGGGGTGCGCGGCACGGCGGCCTCAAGAATGGCGGGCATCTTCGTCTCCCCCGCCCGCCCCATGCCGCCCATCGCCTCCCTGTACCGCACCCACGCCCCCTGCCTGCACGCATGGTTCGCCCAGTGCGTGGGGGCCGAGCATGCGGCCGACCTGACGCAGACCACCTTCGCGCAAGTGCTGGAGCGGCTGGACGCGGTGACGGTGCGCTCGCCTGCGCTGGGCGAAGCGCGCCTGCGCTCGATCGCCGCGCAGCTACGAAGCGAGCACGACGACCGGTTGCGGGAGGATGGCGCCGTGCGCCGCACGATGGCCCTGGCCGCCCCGGCCACGGCGCCCTCGGCGCAGGCGCACGCGTGCGCGCACGAACTGGCCACGCGCATCTGCGAGGCCGTGGCCGCGCTGGGCGTGGTGCATCAGCAGGTGTTCGCGTACCACTGCGCCAGCGCGCTGACCACCGCCCAGATCGGCGCGCGCCTAGGCATCACCCCGGCCCAGGTGCGCAAGCACCTGCTGCGCGCCACCCTGGCCGCACGGCAGGGCGCCGG
>NZ_AQOK01000721.1:0-6866 GCF_000364645.1 Xanthomonas sp. SHU 308
AGGGGCGCTCTGCGGGGGGGAAGGGCCGCTGCTACGCCGACAGCATGCGCTGCACCGCCTGCTGCGTGCGGTATTCGCCGGGCGACAGCCCGAAATGCCGCCGGAACGTGCGGTTGAAGTGCGGCACGTCGTTGAACCCATACCGGAAGGCGATTTCGCCGACGGGCCGGGGCGCGCCCGGGGCGCACAGCTCGCGCGCGCAGCGCTGCAGGCGCTGGGCGATGAGCGTCTGGGCGAAGGACATGCCGCTGGGCTCGAAGAGTTTGTGCAGGTAGCGCGGCGAGACGCGGAAGTACGCGGCCACCTGGGCCACGCACAGCTCGGGGTCGTTCAGGCGCGCCTCGATGTGGCGCACGATAGCCGCATGGAGGGCCTGGCGCACGGCTGGGACACCGCGCTCCCGCGCTTCGGCGGTTGCACCCACTGCCATCGACAGAAGCGATACGAGCTGATGCACGATCAGCTCGCGTCCTTCGTCGCCCACGTCTTCGGGGCAAGTTTGCAGTCCCCGGATCATGCTCACCGCCAGTTGGCCCATGCCGCTGCGGGTAAGGTCGATAGCGGTGCAGTCGTCAGGCTGCCGAAGCAGGGGGCGTAGCAGTCTCTGGGGGATGTGTACGCCTGGCCCTTGCGGCCCATCCTGAAAAACCGCTTCAAAGGGCCGCATGACGTCGACCATGTACAGCGAATTGGGATAGGTGCTGATTTCACGCCCGCCCTGACGCCACACGTTGCCATTGGACAATGGGGCCAAGACCACGTAGCTATCGTAAGGCTGACGGTTGATCTCCGACGTGCCACGAATCATGGTCTGCGGGCATGAGCTGGTGGAGCAGACGGTGATGTCGCCGAAGCGGCGCGATTCGATCCGACTGGGGAAGGGCCTGTGCCAAGCGTCTCTCGGCACCACTGGCGTGGTCACCGCGTATGCTTCGCACAGCGCTTGATGCCAATAGTCGTATTGCTCCCGCGGGGGGAGTCCTTCGTTCGTCCAGATTTCCATCCTCACCCCCTGCTGATGTCTTTCTGCGCGCGCCTCGGCCCCCGGCCCTCCCTGGCCCCGGTGCGTAGGCCGGGGTTTTGACGCCTTCGTGATGATGCGCCGGTCATGCACGAAACGACAAGGCGGGCGGCGCGAAAGCGCAACACCGTTGCGCGCACGCGCCGCATCATCCCGGGCCTCCCCCACGGATGCCGCGATGGCATGCGCCCTGCGGCTTCCGCCGCCGCAGCGCGACGGCCGGGCGGGCGTTTTTCAGGAGACTGAGTTGATCATCGGCTACGCACGCGTTTCGACGGAAGAACAGAATTTGGCATTGCAGGTGCAGGCGCTGCAGGCCTGCGGCTGTACGCGCATCTATACCGACCATGGCATCTCGGGCACGGCCCGCTCGCGCCCCGGGCTGGACAAGGCGCTGCGGCGCCTGCGCCCGGGCGGCAAGCTGGTGGTGTGGCGGCTGGACCGGCTGGGGCGCTCGCTGGTGCACCTGGTCAAGATGCTGGATCAGCTGGGCCACCGCAACGTGCGCTTCCACTCGGTCACCGAGAGCATCGACACCACGTCGTCGGGCGGCCTGCTGCTGTTCCACATGATGGCGGCGCTGGCGGAGTTCGAGCGCAACCTGATCAGCGAGCGCACCCGCGCCGGCATGGCCGCCGCGCGGCACGAGGGCAAGCGCCTGGGCCGCCTGCCGTCGCTGACGCCGCAGCAGTGCGGGCTGGCCTGCCACCTGCGCGAGGCGCACGGCTGGTCCACCCGCGAGGTCGCCACGCACTTCGGGGTGCATCCGCGCACGTTGCGGCGCCTGATCGCGCAGTGCTGCCCCGACGGGCCGCTGCCCACCGAGGCCTACCGTGCCGACTGCCCGGTCTGCGAGGAAATGGAGGTGATGGGGCCGCACCCCCGCCCGGCATGCTGCCCACTGGTGCGGGAGGCCGATGGGGCGTTGGCGGAGGATGCAACGTGCGTGATGGCGGAGGGCGCGGCGTGTGCGCTGGATGTGCCGGCGGCGCGGTACGTTCGTCACGCTCCGGCGGCGCTGGCGCGATGATGGCGGCAATGTTGGCGAGCGTGAGCCATAGCACGAGCGCGTCCATGACGATCAGACGGACTCGCCGAACTGGCGTCCGATGTCCCGCGACATCCGGGTTTACCGCATTACCGCGGCTATTTGCTGTCCGGCCGCAGCTCAATCAGCGGGCGCGGCGGTCATGTGCCGCCTATGCTGCAGCGAGCAGCGTGACCTAAATTTATAGCAAACCCCGGATTTAGGACAAATCACTGATCGGACCTAGTGACACATATAACTGTCCATCGTCAGTTGGCCATGGAAACATGCCCATCGTCCATAAAAGCCGCTCCACATGCCGCGAAAGGGCAAGGATATTTTCGACTGTGAACTGATCGTCCCCATCATAGAGACGACGTAAGTCGTATCCAAAAAGCTCAAGCCAATCCTGAAGTCCTTGTACTTTTAAACTCTCCGGAAGCCAGCCCCCCGGCAGCAGTTCCTGCGTTGGACGTCCATCCCTGTGTCCGAGCCATTCGGCCGCATGATCGAGAAATGAAGAGACGTGCATAAGCGCTGCATCAAGGAGTAGATCCATATTTTGATCATCAAGGTATGCCTGCCTTGCAGTTCGAATCTCTTGGCGGGCGGAGAGCAAGCTATCCACGCACAACGTGGCATACCGTTCGCCAGCATTGCTATCGGCAAAAGCACTAGTTCGCGCTGCAAAATACCTCCCAGGGCATGCTCCCGTTGCGACGTGAAGTCGACCCGACATGATGTCGAAAGGCATGCTGGGCACAACGGGCAGGCGCTGCTCGTACATCGGACCATGTGCGACGTTTGCCAACATAATAACGAGGATATGCAAAGCCCAGGCCCCGCCCTCATCGGTTGCCTCCAATAGCCCTTTGGCAATGCATGCATCAAATACTATATGCTCCTTGCGAATGCCCTCACGGATGACGTGAACGCACTTTGCGACGGCTTGACCATAAATTCGAGGACGGGTTTTGTCCGGCTGCAGAGTTGGATCACCCCTATCCAAATTCTCCAAAGCCCCCGCATAGTCTGATGCAAAAGTGACACCATCCAGCGTCGAAAGTGGCAAGTCGCGCCCTACTTCATGAGCAACTGCCTGCATGACAGTACCAAGCCTATCCATGATCTCAGCATCGCCAAACCCAAGACACGAAACGGAGAAGCTAAAGCTGTTTGCATGGCTAACTGACGCCGTGAACTTATTGTCGGGCACGCCAATTGGTAGGGGCACATCCCCCGGCCGGACTTTGACCAGCGCCTCATCGGCAAGCCGCTTGATCGCGAGTGAGCATCGCTGCCCTATCAAACCCGCAAGATCTGCAGCTTCATGGGCGTGGCGGGCAATGAAGAAATTATCACTGCACGCAGCACTCGCCTCGTTGATCTTGCCAATATCAAGATCTATTGAATCATTACTTGAACCCACGAGCAGTAAATCGTGAGCAATAGGCAATATTATGATATCCGGCGTGTGCTCTTTTAAAATCAAGGGTACAAACGATTCCTCTCCAGTCTTCGACAGTGCGATGCAGTCCGGCAGAATAGCACCAACAACGCGGTGTGTGCGCCAATAAAGACGCGCCAATTCTTCTTCCCAACGCGTTGTTTTAGCCGTGCGCAAGGCGCTATTGTGAGCATCACGTATTGCGGAAGGGAGTGTCTCGCCCAACTTGTCCAAAGCTTCGAGAACTACCGGCAAATAAGATGCGTAGCTTTCATTGAATGACTCGCGGAGCCAAAAGGCCACTGCTCTTCTAGCAAAAGGACGTGGCAGCAGCTGGTCTAATTGAGATGATTTCAATTCCTGATCGATGACAGACATGGCCTGACCCATATCAATGCCATCCAGACCAAGCAGGTCGCGCATCTGGCCGGAATCAGCCGATAATTCCGAAATTTTTTCCAAAATCTGCGCAGTGCCATTCAAGAAAACCGAACGTACATGAGCGGTCCTCAAGGTAAGATGCGTCGTAATTCGGGCAGGGATTGTTGGATCGACCATACCACCCAGGGGTACCTGTCGTATCGCACTGATATCAGCTTGAATGCTACTTTCAAGTGACGTAATAAGGTCGTCGAGGGTCTCCTCACCTGATATTGAGAGCTTCGAGTAGAAGTATTCCCCAACCCCTACATCTCTTATGACGACAAGACGCGCGGCGACACCTTTTCGGTGCAGCCATGTTCGCTCGGCATCATCCGTCCGCTCAGCTAAAAATCCGCGCTGAAGAAACCTCGGAATGTAGTGTTGCCGTCTTCCTGCCATGCCGCCCCCGTGATCATCTTGTTTGAGCGAAGATTGTCGCCAGCACGGGCTTTGCGCATGGCACCACAGTAGTCATCGCCGTGACGTGATTGTCCAGAACAGTATCTCCCTCCAAAGATACAACAGACCACGAACCCCGCCCTTAGAACGCAGTGCAATCGAAAGGCAACGAAGCCGTCCGATCTCCCACGACTTCCCGCCGCCGGGCACCGTCCTGGCGAGTTGCTGCCCTAGCCGTTGCTCGATCACTTGCTTTCACGGCACCAAGCTGACCCCCTGACGTCGTCGAGCATCGCGTTGCGTCCGCTGACGAATAAGAACGAGCGCCGGTAGACGCCTGCCACGCGCTGCACCTGTATCACGTCAACCTGTGCCGACATCCCACTGGCCTGCTTGAGCAGCGCCCTGCCCGTTGCAGCAGCCACCAGCTTCCCGCAGGTCAGGATGAGAAATTCTTCTAGGGCAATGGCGGAATCCGCGCGCTCGTTCGTCTTGCATGGACTCCATCAGACTAAGAGTTCATCGCCATGCCGACCCACCCTTCCGACGAACGCGCCGAACGCCTCCACAAGGCTGCGGGCCACGCACATGCGCTCACGACGATGCTCGTCTCCTAGTACGCCGTGCCGCCTGCGCAGCGCGGCAGCGTGCTGGGTGAAGGCCACCTGCTCAACATCCTGGAGGTGCTTCAGCAGTCGACGCAGGAGCTGGTCACGGAACTGCGGCGTGGAACGTGACTGCGTACAGAGGTACCGGTAACGTGGAAGAACGGGCGCCATCAGAGCAAGGAACCGCAGGAGGCCCTGCCCTACCCCACTGACGGCCCGCGCTGCCGCCCGACGTCCCAGGACACTCCGCCACCGCGCACCGTGGCGGCCAGCTGCTGCCCCAACTGGTGTTCGATCACCGGCTTCCACGGCACCAGGCTGAATCCCCGGCCGTCGTCGAGCATGGCGTAGCGCCCGCTGGCGAGCATCACCGATCGCCGATAGATGCCCGCCACGCGCTGCCCGTCGGCGACGGGCCGATGCTCCAGGCCGGTGTCGGCGGCGATGTCTTTGGCGGCCTGCGCCACTTCCCGATTGCGCAGCGTCGCCAGCAGGTTGCGGGCGAGGATGACGCGCTGACCGCGCCGCTCGGCCAGCCCCTGCTCGGCCAGGAAGTCGGCGCGCTGCTGTAGGGCCTGCCTGGCGTCGGCGCCGAAGCCCAGCTCGCCCAGCCCTTTGCCGCCGCCGATCAACTGCTGATCGAGCCAGGTGGCGCCGATCACGCGCGCCTGCCGCTCGATGGGAAGATGGGATTTCAGCTCCACGGCCACGCCGCCCAACCGCTGGGCGTCGTACTGGCGCCCGCGCTCGGCCAGGTCGTCCGGCACCTTCCACAGCCCTTCGGCCACGCGTTCCACGATGCCGGCGCGGCGCAGGGCTTCCAGCCGGCGGACGTGCGCCGCCACGACCTCCTGCGGGTCGCGGCCGGCCTGGGCGCGGCCCTGCGCGATCGCCAGATGGTGATCGGTGCGGTACAGGCCATCGCTGGCCAGAGCGGCGATGGTCTTGTCGGCGGCCCGCACTTCGGCGGAACCGCGCACTTCCACCACCGCGCCGGCCGGATAGTTCGCCAATTCGTCGCGGGCGCTCAGTGCGACGTAGTGGGCCTTGCCGTCCACCCCGTCGATGACGAGATAGCCACGGTCGTGCAGTTCGTCGGCCAGCCCCTTGGCGGCCACGCGGCCGACGATGGGCGGGACGTTCTCGCCCGGCTCGAACACGGCCAGTTCGCGTGGCTGGCCGCCCATCGCCCGCTGCAGGGTGCGGACGATGTCGCCGCGCTCGCCCATCGCGCGCAGGGTGGGTTCGGCGCGGGGATGGATCGTCCACACGCCGGGTTCGCTTTCTTTCGCCAGGTCCATGCGCTGCAGGTGCTGCAGGCGGCCAATCAGCAACTGGCGCTGGCGCTTCAGGCGGGGAATGGCGTCGAGCCGTTCGGTGCGCAGCACCCGGCCATGGGTGGCCTCGCGTTGCAAGGTGCGATCCAGGCTGGTCCAGCGCTCCTGCGCCACCTCGCGGGCCAGTGCCTGCTGGATCTCCCGTTCGGTGCGTGGCCCCAGCCATTCGGTCGCCAGTTCCGCGGCCCGCGCGCGCATGCCCTGGCTGATGTAGTCGGGGGAGATGATGAGGTCGCGGCCCGCCTCATCCTTGCCGCGCAGGACGACATGGGTGTGCGGGTTGTCGGTATTCCAGTGATCCGCCGCGACCCAGTCCAGCCGCGTGCCCAGGTCGGCCTCCATGCGGGCCATCAGGTGGCGGGTGTAGGTGCGCAGGTCGTCGAGCTGCTCGGCGTCCTCGGGCGAGACGATGAAGCGGAACTGGTGCCGGTCCTCACGCCCTCGCGCCTCGAAGGCGGCGGTGTCGGCCGCGTCGGTCGCCGGGCCATACGCCTGGCCCGGCTCACCCGTGCGCCCCACGCCTTCACGCTCGATGTAGCGCAGGTGCGTCTGCGTGGAGCGCGGCCCGGCCTTGGCGAGCTGGACCAGCCGTGCCTTGATGGTC
>NZ_AQOK01000722.1:0-787 GCF_000364645.1 Xanthomonas sp. SHU 308
CGAGCAGCGAGCACGCCGGCGAACGCGGGCACGACCGCGGGCCGGGCACGTTCGAGGCAGGACGCCTGCACGTTGGACGGCTGCGCCGCAGGCAGCGCGAAGTGCGGCGCAAATGCGCTCGCACTGCACGCGCGACGACACAGCCCCAAGCGCAACGTCAGCCAGCAGCGCGACACGCCCGATGGCACGACGCGATGCACGGCGACGCGCAGCGCATCGCCGGCCATCATGGGCGTTGCTCCAGCCAGACCGGATGCGCGAGGCCGATCACGGCGGACGTGTTGACCGGGCCGAAGTACCGGCTGTCGAACGATGCCGGGTGGGTCGTACTGAGCAGGAACAGTTCACCGGGTGCGAGGCGGCGGCATTGCGGCCAGGATGGCAGCGGCCGGCCCCAGCGGTCGGCGGGCAGTACGGCAGCCGAAGGCACGCCGTCGATGCGGACGACGCGGCCGGTGATGCACACCTGCTGCGGCGCAACGGCGCCCACGCGCTTGAGCAGCGGCACGTGCGCCGGCAGGTAGCCGCGTTGCGCGGCCAGCGCGGCGGCCTCTGGCGGCAACGTGGTCAGCACGATGCTGCCGACGGGTACGGCCGGTGGCGTCGCGCCTGCGCCATGCCGCAGCGGATCGACGCGATACCAGCCGACCGCCACGCTGTCGGAAGGGTTGTAGATCAGGCGCGGCCGCGGATGCATGAACGCCGCCCAGGCCAGCGCCGCGAGGCCGGCGGCGGTGCAGCCCGCCAGCACGATGCGCGCGCGCAGGCAGGCGGGAGCGCGATCGCG
>NZ_AQOK01000723.1:0-968 GCF_000364645.1 Xanthomonas sp. SHU 308
CGGCGCCCATGCCGTTGCCGCCGAGGCTGCCGCCGCCCAGGCCGCCCAGGGTGCCGTTGACCGCACCGCCCACGCTGCCCGCACCGCCCAGCAACTGCGCGCCGGCCACGCCCGGGATCAGCGCCACCGACGCCACCAGCACCGCGCTCGCCAACAGAGTCTTGCCGTTCATCGCATTCTCCTCGTGTCGCCGCAGGCCATCTGCGGCTCTCATGTTTCCCTACGAATCGAGCGACGCAGAACATCCCGTGCAGGCGGGACGCAGACAGAATGCGTTCAGCCGCCCGGCGCGCGCTGCAGCGGCAGGTCCGCGCCGAGCAGCCCGGCGCCGTACACCGGATCGGCGCCGGGCGCACCGAGATCGCGCGCCTGCGCCTGCAACTGCGTGCGCAGCTGCGCGGCCGCCTGCGGATTCGGCTGCGACAGTGCCTGCGCCGCCAGCCGCGCCACCAGCGGCGCCGCGAAGGAGGTACCACGCTGCGTTTGCCAGCGGCCTTGCGGCGCGGCGGCGATCAGTTCGCCGACCGCGGCGAAGGCCACCTGCGGCCCTCGCCCCGCCTCCGGCAAGACCCGCGCACGCGCATCCACCGCGGTGACACCGATCACCCCGGGATAGGCCGCGGGATACAGTGGCGGTGCTGCCGGGCCGTCGTTGCCCACCGCGGCGACCAGCACGTGGCCGCGCGCGAGCATGCGCTGCACGGCGAGTTGCAACGCACGGTTGGGCCCGCCGATCAGGCTGATGTTGATCACCGGCACCTGTTGCTGCGCCATCCACGCCAGTGCCCCGACCAGCTCGACCACGGTGCCGCCATCGGCCTGTCCGCAATAGATGTCGGCCGCATACAGGGTGCGCGCGAACGGCCCGTGCGCCACCGCGCGTCCGGCCAGCAGCGAGGCGACCGCCGTGCCGTGCGGCTGCGCGCGCACCTGCCCGTCGCAGCCCCAGGATTGCACCTGCACGCCGG
>NZ_AQOK01000724.1:0-6280 GCF_000364645.1 Xanthomonas sp. SHU 308
GCGGCCACACGACGGCCACGCGCACGGCGGCCGACACCTCACGCGTCGAGCGCGTCCTCCACCGCCACGGCCGGCGACGCCGCCGCGGTGTCTTCCGCAAGCCGCGACACCTGCGCCGGTCTGGCTGCGGGCGCCGGCGCGCCCAGGCGGAACAGCGCGACCGACTGGCTCAGTTGCCCGGCTTCCTCTTCCATGGCGCGCGCAGAGGCCGTGGCTTCTTCGACCAGCGCCGCGTTCTGCTGGGTGGCCTGGTCCATCTGCGCTACGGTGGTGTTGACCTGTTCGATGCCGGCCGACTGCTCGCGCGAGGCCGCCGAGATCTCGCCCATGATGTCGGTGACGCGCTGTACCGAGGCGACGATCTCCTGCATGGTGGTGCCGGCCTGGCCGACCAGGGCCGAGCCATCGGCCACGCGCTCCACCGACTCGTCGATCAGGCCCTTGATCTCCTTGGCCGCATTGGCCGAGCGCTGGGCCAGCGTCCGCACCTCGCTGGCGACGACCGCGAACCCGCGGCCCTGTTCGCCGGCACGCGCGGCTTCCACCGCCGCGTTGAGCGCGAGGATATTGGTCTGGAAGGCGATGCCGTCGATCACGCCGATGATGTCGCCGATACGCCGGGACGAGGACGCGATGCCCTCCATCGTGCTCACCACCTGTCCGACCACGTTGCCGCCCTGCACGGCGACCGCGGCCGCGCCGGCGGCCAGGCGGTTGGCCTGCTGCGCGTACTCGGCGTTCTGCTTGACCGTGGAGGTCAGTTCTTCCATCGACGCGGCGGTTTCTTCCAGGCTTGCCGCCTGCTGCTCGGTGCGCCGCGACAGGTCGTCGTTGCCGGCGGCGATTTCGGCGGCGGCCGCATCGATCGCGGCCGACGAGTGCTGGATGCGACCGACGATCTCGGTCAGACGCGCGACGGTGGCATTGGCGTCGTCGCGCATCCGCGCGAACACGCCTTCGAACTCGCCGTGCATGCGCCCGGTCAGGTCGCCGCTGGCCACCGCCTGCAGCAGCGAGGAAAGCGCGTTGAGGTTGCGGTCGGCCGTGCTCATCAGCTGATTGAGGTCGACCAGGATCTGCCGGAAGTCGAAGTCGAAGGCGGCCTCGTCGCTGCGCGCGGTGAAGTCGCCGGCCGCCGCCGCCGCGGCCATCCGCTTGATTTCGCCATTGATCCGCAGCAGGTTGCGGCGCACGTCGTTGAGCGACTGGGTGATGACCGCGCGTTCGCCCGGCAACGCTTCCAGTTCCTGCGACAGATCGCCGCGCGCGTAGCGCTTGATCAGCTCGACCACGCGCAGGGTCACCGCGATGTGCCCCTCGACCAGCGCGTTGCCGGCCTGGACCATGCTGCCGAACTCGCCGGGGAACTCGCTGGCGACGATGCGGTGGCTGGTGACGCCGGCCTCGTGCTGCGCGCCCATCTCGGTCTGTGCCTGGATCACGCGGCGCAACTGGCGCTGCATGCTGTCCATGGCCTGCAGCAACTGGCCGACCTCGTCGCCGCTGTCGATGGCGATGGCGATGGCGATGGGGTTGTCCAGCTTGCCCTGCGACACCGCATGCGCGGTGCGGATGGCACGCCGCAACGGACGGGTAATGGCGCGCGCGACGATCCAGCCGAAGGCGATGCAGGCCAGCGCGCCGAGCACGCCCACGATCAGGCCGCCGACGCTGGCGGCGATCGAACTGTCCACGGCGTTCTGCACGGTGGCGCGGAAGCGCGCGTCGGCGCTGTGGTGCATCGCGTTGAGGTGGGTGCGGTAGCGCTCCAGCGACGGTGCCATCGCCTCCATCTGCGCCGCATCCGGTTCGCGCTGCTGCGCGAAGGCCGCGGCCACCGCCGCCGCATGCGCGTAGTACTCGTCGAACTCCTTGCCCAGCCGCGCCAGTTCCCGGGCATTGCCCGGGTCGGTCTGCTGCAGCTTCTGGTAGGACGCGTGGATCTGCGACGCGATCGGCGCGGTCGCCTTGAGCATGTCCATGTCGCCGGCCGCCGCCGCGCCGTTCAGTCCATTGATGATCTTGTCCAGCGCGGCGACGTTGCGCGTCATGGTGTCCAGCACCGGGAAGTGCACGTCGCGGATCGCCTCCAGATGCCCGTTGTTGCGCTGGAACACCACGGTGCTGAAGCCGATGTAGCCCAGCAGGCACAGGATCGACACCGCCGCCGGCAGCAGGATCTTCCAGAACAACGGCAGGGAAAGCAGACGTCTCATCATGGAGGCTCTCCGGAGGCAATTAGGGCTTGAAGACGACCTTGACGCTCGCATCCTGCGTGCCGGCATCGATGTAGCCGATCGCGCCAGGCGAGGCGGCGACCGCCTTCTTGACCGCATCGTCGCCGGCCACGTGCTTGGGACGCTGCGCCTTGCCGGTGAACATCAGCTGCGACCAGTACGACTTCAGCTGCGCGGCATCGCGGCCGGTGACCTTCTTGTAGAACTCCTCGCGCGCCTTGGCGCCCTCGTCCTGGTCGATCGGCGTGGCCTGCGCGCCGCCCGGCAGGCTGTTGGACTTGGCCAGGAAAATCTGCGACACCTGGTCCTTGCTCAGGCTGTCCACCGGGCTCTTGGACGACATCACCACCACCACCTCGGCCTGCGCGGCGGTGCAGAACAGGGCCAGCGCGGCAGCGCCGGCAATCTTGTAAGCATTCATGGTGTCGTCCTCAGAACACGAAATCGAAGGAGGCCGACAGCAGGTTGTAGCTGCCGCCAGGACGGAAACCCGGCTGGATGTTGCCGAGGCTGCCGTACGAGCCGGCGTTGTTGACGATGTGGCTGGCCTGGAACTTGAAGGCCACGTTCTCGTACACGTCCCAGCGCAACGAGGCGGTGTAGCTGTGGCGGCCGTTCTCGGCGAGCGCGACGGCGCGGGTCATCAGCCCCAGCGGATCGGCGCCCGGCGCGATCACCGGTGCCTTCTTGTCGACATTGGCGTAGGTCAGCGACGGGGTCAGCGCGCCGAAGCGCGCACCGGCGCTCACGTAGCCGGAGGTGGTCTTGCCGTTGAGCGAAGGCGAGTAGTCGGCGCGGATGACTTCGGCGCGCGCGAACCACGGACCCGGATCGTAGCTGTAGCCGGCGCTGGCGAAGCTGCCGGCGACGCCGACGGTGTCCAGGCGTTCGGCCAGAGCCGGGTTGATCCGGCGATACAGACCGAACAGGCGGTCCAGATCGTCGGTGCGGTAGTCGGCATTGCCCTTGATGTAGGCCACGCGGTAGGTGGAAGCGCCCTGGTCCAGCACCAGCGACAGGCCGCGCATCGCGTGCACTTCGGCCTTCTTGGAATCGATGCGGCCGTAGAAGCCCTGCACGCTGAGCACGCTCTGGCCGACATTGCGCGTGTACACGCCTTCCACGCCGTCCATCGCCATCAGGTAGTTGTAGACCTCGTAGGGCGGACGCACCCACGGCGTGGCGTAGCCGACGCGCTGGTACTCGGACAGCATGTACAGCGGCGCGGTGATCCGGCCGACACGCACCGCGAAGTCCGGCGCGAACTGGTACTTGACGTGGGCCAGGGTGACCTTCGGCGCATACGAGGCGCGCTCGGCGTACTCGCTGGTGACCTGCAGCACGCCGCTGAACTTGTCGGTAAAGGTGGCGTTGACCTGCCCGGCGATGCGCGAGTCCGGACGCGGCGAGGTCCGCTGGCTGGCGCCGGCGCCTTCGGTGGTCTGCAGGTCGGGCGTGAAGTCGGCACGGTCCTCGGTGGAGTGCACCAGGCCCAGGGTGCCGAAGCCGCTGAAGGACAGCTCGGGGCCGTCCTGGGCCTGGACATTGCCGGCAGAGGCGAGTGCCAGCGCACCGCTCAACAGTAAAACCTTGAATTTCATTGAATTTCCCCAGTTACATGGCGGGTTGGCGATGGCCGACGATCCGACCGCACCCATCCCCGTGGATGCGGCCCGTGACGGCAGTGAGCCGATAACGGCGTTCGCGCCGCGTTCTTGAGCGCTGTCATGGTTTTTACGACCAACGGTTCGCAGAACCCGTGCCGCGGTGTCTCCTGACGGCCGGCCAGCGGTGGCAGCCGCCACCCTGCCGTTGGACAGATGTCGGCCGTCGCGGCGGCCCGCTAGACTCGCCGCCATGACCCGCCAAGGACCTGCACCCATGACCCAGTGGTACTTCCTGACCGGCAGCGAACAGACCCGCTCCGGCCCGTTCGACGATGCCGATGCAGTCACCTTCGCCCGCAACAACCCCACGGCACTGGCCTGGAGCCAGGGCCAGAACGGCTGGCTGCCGGTGGCGCAGATCGCGGCCCTGCAGGGTGGCGCGACGTTCCTGCCGCCGGGCCTGCCGCCGCCGCCGGCCGCAGGCGGCCGCGCCGACGAGATCGACTTCCGCATCGTCGGCCACGAAATGCAGTTCGTGGAGATCGAGCTGGACCCCGGCGAGAGCGCGGTGGCCGAGGCCGGCGCCCTGATGTTCAAGGACGCGGCGGTGCAGATGGACACCGTGTTCGGCGACGGTTCCGGCGGCAACCAGGGCGGGCTGATGGGCAAGCTGCTGTCGGCCGGCAAGCGCCTGGTCACCGGCGAGAGCCTGTTCACCACGGTGTTCACCCACCAGGGCCAGGGCAAGGCCAAGGTCGCCTTCGCCGCGCCCTATCCCGGCACCGTGCTGGCGATGAAGCTGGACCAGCACGGCGGCCGCCTGATCTGCCAGAAGGACAGCTTCCTGGCCGGCGCACGCGGCGTGTCGCTGGGGATCCATTTCCAGCGCAAGATCATGACCGGCCTGTTCGGCGGCGAAGGTTTCATCATGCAGAAGCTGGAGGGCGACGGCTGGGTGTTCGTGCATGCCGGCGGCTGCGTGATCGAGCGCGAGCTGGCCGCCGGCGAGCGGCTGGACGTGGACACCGGCTGCGTGGTCGCCTTCCACGCCTCGGTGGACATGGACGTGCGCCCGGTCAGCGGCATCAAGAGCATGTTCTTCGGCGGCGAAGGCATGTTCCTGGCCACCCTCACCGGACCCGGCAAGGTCTGGCTGCAGTCGCTGCCGTTCTCGCGCCTGGCCGGACGCATGTTCGCCGCCGCGCCGCAGGGCGGCGGGCAGAACCGCGGCGAAGGCTCGGTGCTGGGCGGCTTCGGCCGCATCCTCGACGGCGACAACAACTTCTAAAGCAGCGCATTCGCCCCTCTCCCCCCGGGAGAGGGGTTGGGGTGAGGGTACGGCGCGCAGCGTCTCGCAGACTGCGTAGTACAAGCCTCCACACCCTCACCCAAGCACCCGCACACCCCACGCCATGACCTCCAGTCGTGGGCGGTGCAGGAGGATGCGGCTATCCTCGCGCCGGCTCTTCCCTTCTTCTTCCTTCCGCGACGCTTCCATGACCGTGTTCCGCTCCCCGCGCCTGCTGCTGTCCCTGTCCCTGTTCGGCCTGCTTGCCGCCTGTGGCGGCGAACCCAAGCCGGCGCCGCCGGCCCCGGTGGTGAGCGGACCGGCACCGCTGCCCACGCCGGCCGCCCAGCCGCTGCGCATCGGCATCGCCCTGGGCGGCGGTGCGGCCAAGGGCTTCGCCCACATCGGCGTGATCAAGATGCTGCAGGCCAATGGCCTGGAGCCGACGGTGGTGTCCGGCACCAGCGCCGGCAGCGTGGTCGGCGCGCTGTACGCCAGCGGCATGGACGCGTTCCAGATGCAGCAGGCGGCGGTGGCGCTGGACGAGAGCAGCATCCGCGACATGCGCCTGTTCTCCGGCGGCCTGGTGCAGGGCCAGGCGCTGCAGGACTACGTCAACGCCCAGCTCAAGGGCAAGCCGATCGAGAAGCTGGCCAAGCCGTTCGCCGCGGTCGCCACCCGGCTGGAAGACGGCGAGCGCACCGTGTTCGTGCGCGGCAATGCCGGCCAGGCGGTGCGCGCGTCCAGCAGCATCCCCGGCGTGTTCGAGCCGGTGACCATCGGCAAGTTCCATTACGTGGACGGCGGCGTGGTCAGCCCGGTGCCGGTGGACGCGGCGCGCCAGCTCGGCGCCGACTTCGTCATCGCCGTGGACATCTCCAGCAAGGCCAGCGGCAAGAACCCGGGCAACATGCTCGGCACCGTCAACCAGTCGATCGCGATCATGGGCCAGCGCCTGGGCCAGCAGGAACTGGGCCGCGCCGACATCGTGATCCGGCCCAAGGTCAACGACATCGGCGCGGCCGACTTCGCCCAGCGCAACGCCGCGATCCTGGAAGGCGAAAAGGCCGCGCTGGCAGCGATGCCGCAGATCAAGGCCAAGCTGGCGCAACTGCAGCAGCAGCGCGCGGCCGCCGCAGCCGCGGCGG
>NZ_AQOK01000725.1:0-378 GCF_000364645.1 Xanthomonas sp. SHU 308
TGGCGCCTGCGGCGCGCCCGCCGATTCCAGCCGCACCGTGCCTTCGGTGACCACCACGCGCAGCGCATCGGCCTCGCGGCGCACCGCGAAGCGCGTGCCCACCGCCACCACCCGGCGCGCGCCGCTGTCGACCACGAAGGGCCGGCCCGGGTCCTTGCTCACCGCGAAGAACGCCTCGCCGCGCTGCAGGTCGATGCGCCGCTGCGCGCGCGACAGCGCCACCGCGATGCGGCTGTCGCTGCTCAGCGTGGCCTGCGAGCCGTCGGCCAGGGCCACCGGGCGCAGCTGGCCGGTGACGCTGGCATAGGCGGTCGGCACCGGTTCGACGGCATGCCGCCAGACCAGGGACAGCACCGCGGCACCGAGCAGCGCGGCCGC
>NZ_AQOK01000726.1:0-1336 GCF_000364645.1 Xanthomonas sp. SHU 308
AGCCGGCCAGCGGATGCCGCAGCATCGCCGCGAAGTCCGGATCGCGGCGGCGTACCGCGGCGTCGGCGCGGCCGTGCTCGTCGACCTGCTCCACGCCCAGCAGCGCCTCGCCGAGCGCGGCGGCCTGCGCGCGCAACTGGGCCAGGGTGTCGGGCTCGACCATCAGGTCGGGATTGACGAAGGCCAGCCACGGCGTGTCGCTGGCCGCGGCGCCCTGGTTGCAGGCGGTGGCGAAGCCGGGGTTGTCGGGATTGGCGATGAAGCGCACCCGCGCATCGTCCAGCGCGTGCCGCTGCACCACGGCGAGGGTGTCGTCGCGCGAGGCGTTGTCGACCACGCGGATCTGCGCCACCTCAGCCGCCGCGCGCAACCGCTGCAGACAGGCATCGATGGTGCTGCCGCTCTCGTAGGTCACCACCACCACGGCTATCTGCTGTTCGCTCATCGGCCGATTATCCCGTATGTCCCCCGCGTGCGCCGCCCGCCACGCGCACCGCGGGCATGGCGGCGGCGGCGATTGCCGCGCATACTCTGCGCCCCGTGCGCTGCGCGGCCGCTTGCGGCCCCGCGCGCATGGGAGACGGAGCGATCCGTGTCCTCTCCTTCGCCCAGTGCAGATGCCGGTCAGCGTTGTTTCCTGTCCCAGGCTGCCGCCCCACCCCGCAGACCGCGCGCGCCGCCTGAGCCCGCGCCCATGCCGAGATGCCGGCGGCGCCCGCTTCTCCGCTCCCGATCGCGCGACCGGGCCCTGTCCCAGGCCTCCTCGCTTCTGGTCTAGACCAACCACCCGCAAGGGCCGCGCTGTGGCGCATGGCATGCCCAGCCTGCGGCCGCTGGCACGGCGCGCCGGGTCGTGCCGGCACCGCGAGGCACGCGCATGAGCGCCCGCCACCAGATGCACGGCATGGGCACGCAGACCGTGGCCGCCGACTGGCCGCCGCTGTCCGACGGCGAGGTGGAAGCCCTGCTGCGGCAGTACGCCCTGCCCGGCCGCCTGCACGCCTTGCGTTGGCACAGCCCGCGCCCGTTCTCGGCAGCGGCTGAGGTCGAGACCGCCGCCGGCACGCTGTTCGTCAAGCGCCACCATCGCCGCGTGCGCGACCTGCACGCGCTGGGCGAGGAGCATGCCTTCATCGCGCAGCTGCGCGCGCAGGGCGTGCCGGTGCCGGAGGTGCTGCGCGACCGCGATGGCGCCAGCGCGGTGCGGCGTGGCCACTGGACCTACGAGGTGATGCGTGCCGGCGAGGGCGAGGACCGCTACCGCGAGGCGATGTCGTGGACGCCCTTCGCCGACACCGCGCATGCCGCTGCCGCCGGCCGCGCGCTGGCCGCGCTG
>NZ_AQOK01000727.1:0-353 GCF_000364645.1 Xanthomonas sp. SHU 308
GGCCTCGCGCGATCCGGCCGCCGGCCCGCCGGATCGCGTCGGCGCGCTGTGTTTCAGCGCGGCGCTGGCGCTGTTCACCGCCGGCCTGATCCAGGGGCCGCACAGCGGCTGGGGCAGCGCCGCGACGCTGGCCCTGCTCGGTGCCGCGGCCCTGCTGCTGCTCGCCTTCGTGTGCATCGAACGGTGCCGCCGGCATCCACTGCTGGACCTGAGCTTGTTCCGCTACCGGCGCTTCGTCGGCGTGCAGCTGCTGCCGGTCGCCACCTGCACCAGCTACGGGGTGCTGCTGGTGCTGCTGCCGCTGCGCATGATCGGCGTGGATGGCACGCCGGCGGCCAGTGCCGGCCTGACGC
>NZ_AQOK01000728.1:0-370 GCF_000364645.1 Xanthomonas sp. SHU 308
TGCGTCGCCGGCTTCGTGCGCGCCGCCGCGCCGTTCAGCGCCGCCGACGGCCTGCTCACCGGCAACGGCCGCCCGCGCCGCGACGCCATCCTGCAGCGCTACGCCGACGCCGTGGCGCAGCGCTATGCCGAACTCGAACCCGATCCCGCCCCAGGAGCCTTCCAATGAGTTTCCATGCCCGGCTGCTCGCCGAGACCCAGGCCGAACGCGCCGACCTGATCGCCATCCCGATCATCCAGACTGCCCTGGCCGGGCAGATCGCCGGCGCCGACTACGTCGCCTTCCTCGGCCAGGCCTATCACCACGTGCGCCATACCGTGCCCCTGCTGATGGCCTGCGGCGCGCGCCTGCCGGCACGGCTGGGGTGGCT
>NZ_AQOK01000729.1:0-1470 GCF_000364645.1 Xanthomonas sp. SHU 308
GCGGTGGCCGAGTACATCGAGGAAGAACTGGGCCACCAGGAGTGGATCCTCGACGACCTGGCCGCCTGCGGCGCCGACCGCGCCGCCGCCGCCGCCTCGATGCCCTCGGCGGCGACCGAACTGATGGTGGCCTACGCCTACGACACCATCGCCCGCGGCAATCCGGTCGGCTTCTTCGGCATGGTGCTGGTGCTGGAAGGCACCAGCGTGGCGCTGGCCACGCGCGCGGCCGAGAGCATCGAGACCTCGCTGGGCCTGCCGCGCAACGCCTTCAGCTACCTGCGCTCGCACGGCGACCTGGACATCGAGCATGCCGGCTTCTTCGAAGGCCTGATGGACCGGCTCGACGATGCCGACGACCAGCGCGCCGTGGTGCATGCGGCCAAGCGCTTCTACGGCCTGTACGGCGACATTTTCCGCAGCCTGCGCGCACAGCCGGCGCTGCCCATGGCGGAGGCCGCATGATGGATCTCAACGGACGCAGTGTGATTCTCACCGGCGCCAGCGGCGGCATCGGCGCCGCCCTGTGCGACGAACTGGTGGCCGCCGGTGCCTGCGTGCTGGCGGTCGGCCGCGACCCGGTGCGCCTGGCGCAGGTCGCCGGCCGGCATCCGCAGGGGCGGGTGCTGCCGCTGCCGCTGGACCTGTCCACGCCGGCCGGGCGCGCGCAGTTGCTCGCCGCCGCCGGGGCCTTGCCGATCCGTCCCTCGCTGCTGCTGATCGCGCATGCGCAGAGCGGCTTCGGCCTGTTCGCCGAGCAGTCCGAGCAGGATCTGCGGCAATTGCTCGACACCAACCTGATGGCGCCGATGTTGCTGGTGCGCGCGCTGCTGCCGTTGCTGCAGGCGCAGCCGCAGGCCACGGTGGTGGCGGTCGGCTCCACCTTCGGCAGCCTGGGCTTCCCCGGTTTCGCCGGCTACAGCGCCAGCAAGTTCGGCCTGCGCGGGCTGTTCGAGGCGCTGGCGCGCGAGTACGCCGACAGCCATGTGCGTTTCCAGTACCTGGCGCCGCGCGCCACCCGCACCGCGTTCAACACCGCGCAGGTGGATGCGATGAACCAAGAGCTGAAGGTCGGCGCGGATACGCCCGAGCGGGTGGCGCGCGCGCTGCGCCAGGCGATCGAACGCGGTGATCGGCGCCTGCAGATCGGTTGGCCGGAAAAACTCTTCGCCCGCCTCAACGGCGCCTTGCCGGGGCTGGTGGACCGCAGTTTGAAAGCGCAGTTGCCCGTGGTGCGCCGGCATGCCGCGCGCGCTCCTTCCCGATTTGGAGATGCCCGATGAACGTCCGTATGCGTGCGCTGTCGTTGTTGCTTGCGCTGTCGCCGCTGGGGGCGGCCGTCGCCGCCGCGCCGCTGACGCCGGCAGTGGTCGCGGTGCGCGACCAGTGGGCCCAGGTCGCCTACCAGACGCCGAAGCCGCAGCGCCTGGAGGCCTATGCCAGCCTGGCCGCGCAGGCGGCCGCCGCCCG
>NZ_AQOK01000730.1:0-1044 GCF_000364645.1 Xanthomonas sp. SHU 308
TGGCGCTGGAGCCGGTGGGCGGCCCCGAGGCGCGCGCGCTGATCGCACGCTGGCAGGCGGCGATGCCGGCGCACGTGCCGGCGCTGGAAGCGCAGCTGCGGGTGCACGACATGGCCGGCGAACGCGACCAGGGCGAAGCCGTGGCGCAGCGCATCGTGGCGCTGGAACCGGGCCGGCTCAGCGGCGAGGAACGCCTGGTCGAGGCGCTGCTGGAGCGCGGCGAGCACGATGCCGCCATCGCCCACGTGCGCGGCCTGATGCAGCGCATGCCCGAGCGCGACCGCACCGTGGTGCGGCCGTGGCTGGCGGCGGTGCAGGATGCGGCCGGGCGCCCGGACGACGCACTCGCGACCTGGGTGGCCTTTCAGGAGGAACAGCTGCCGCACCGCCTGCCGCTGCCGCCGCTGGGCCAGGCCCCGGCGCAGTGGCCGCCGCTGGGCGCGGTCGATCCGCAGAACCAGGCGCGCCCGCTGTTCGTCTGGGGTCCGCCGGGTAGCGGCGTGGAGCGGGTGATCGCGGTGATCGATGCGGCCAGCCCGGTGCTGCGCGGCGACCGCTTCGGCCCGCAGCCGCCGACCGACGGCCTGCAGCGCTTCCGCAGCGTCGAGGAACTGGACAATGGCGCCCTGGACGGCGCGGCGCTGGTCGCCGAGTGGCGCGCGCAACTGCCGGCACGCGGCGTCGACGACGGCAACATCGTCGACTGGCTGCTGTGGTGGGACAACGCGCTGCTGCGCGCGCTGCGCCCGCACCTGCCGGAAGGGCGGCTGCTGGTGGTGCTGCGCGACCCGCGCGACATGCTGCTGGACTGGCTGGCCAATGGCGCCCCGGCGCCGCTGGGCCTGGCCTCGCCGGAGACCGGTGCGCAATGGCTGGCGGCGGTGCTGGCGCAGGTCGCCGACCTGCATGAGCAGGATCTGTATCCGCACCACCTGGTGCGCCTGGACGGGACCGAGCACGATCCGGCCGGCGTGGCGGCGGCGCTGGAGCAGGCGTTCGGCGTGGCGTTCCCGACCATCGCCACGGTCGGCCCGCCGCGCCTGG
>NZ_AQOK01000731.1:0-529 GCF_000364645.1 Xanthomonas sp. SHU 308
CGGCCGTCGCGCTCGGCCTCCTCGACCCAGCGCGCCAGCCGCGCGATGCGGCGTTCGTGCGGCAAGGCCGGCAGCGTGCGCCAGTCCAGCACCACGTCCACGCCGATCGGGCGTTCGTACTCGCGCACCAGCAGGGTGTCGCGGCGCGCCGAGTGCTTCCAGGCGATTGCCCGCGGCGCGTCGCCGGCGCGATACGGGCGCAGCTGGTGCAATTCCTCGCCGAGCGCGTGCAGGCGGGTCTGGGTCGGGGTGCCGGCGCCTGCAGGCAGCGGCGGGCCGTCTGCCTCCGGTTGCGGGTAGACCAGCAGCGGGGCGTCCGGCCAGAACCAGGCCCAGGCGCGCAGCAGGCCCAGCGGCTGGGTGGTGGAGACCTGGATGCGTTGCAGGTCGAGCCAGCCGCGGCGCTCGGTGGGCACCTCCAGGTCGGCCTCGTTGCGGTCGTCGCGGTGCAGGTCCAGGTAGGTGTGGGCGGCACCGTGGCGCACGCGCAGGCCGCGCCGTCGGCGGCCGTCGGCGGTGGCCAATGCCA
>NZ_AQOK01000732.1:0-1669 GCF_000364645.1 Xanthomonas sp. SHU 308
GCCCTGCGGGCACCCTCTCCCGGGGGGAGAGGGAAGAGCTGGGCGAACAGGGGTGCGAGCGCGGCGAGGTCGTTGTGCGGCAGCGGCTGTGCGGCGAGGCGGCGCAGGCCCAGGGCCAGGCGTCGTTCGTATTCGCGGTAGCGGCGCAGGTAGAGCAGGCCGTGTTCGAGTACGAGTGGGCAGTCGGGGCTGGCCGGGTCTTCGGCAGCGGGCTGTGCGACCCAGCGTGAGGCGGCCAGGGCGCGGGTCCAGTCGTCTGCGGTGGGCAGCGTGGGAGCGGCGCCGTCGCGGCTGTCGAGCAGGAGGCTGGCGCGTGCCGGGTCGAGGCCGGCGTGGCCGCTGGCCACTGCCAGCGAGGCCAGGGCGGCGCCGGCCAGGACCAGGTCGGGGGTGTTCGGATCGAGGCGGGACAGGCTGTGGGCGAAGGCGTGGTCCAGCGTGCGCAGGGTGCCGGTGCGGTAGAGGGTGGTGAGGAGGTTGGTGGGTTGGCTCACGGGGCGGCTCCGTGGGCGGACGTACCCTCACCCCAACCCCTCTCCCGGAGGGAGAGGGGCTTGAGCGGGCGCGGGGTGCCGGGGCGGTGGAGGGCGGCCAGAATGTGGGTGGGTTGGCTCACGGGGTGGGGGCTCCGTGGGCGGGCGGACCCTCACCCCAACCCCTCTCTCCCACGGGGACTTCCTGCGGTCGCCGGGGGGAGAGGGGCTCGAGCGGGGCGCCGGCGAAGAGGGTGTCGACGCCTTCGATCAGGCCCGGGTCGAAGCGCCAGGCGTGCACGCCCGGCGACGGGTCGCGGGAAGCGTCCAGGCCGCGGCAGAACAGGTAGCGCACGCCGCCGAAGTCGCGGGCGTAGTCGTAGGCACCGCCCAGGCGGAAGCGCAGCCAGCGGTGCAGGGCCACGGTGTAGATCAGCGCCTGCAGGGTGTATTCGCTGTGCGCCATCGCCCGCGCCAGGGCGTCGGGGTCGTAGGCCGGCAGGCGGTTGGACTTGTAGTCGAGCACGTACCAGCGGCCGTCGTGCTGGTAGGTGAGGTCGATCAGGCCGGTCATCAGTCCCTCCAGGCGCTGCCGCGCGCCGAACGCCTGGCGCTCGCCGGCCACGCCGTAGCGGTGCAGCAGCGCCAGCAGCGCGTCCACACGCGTCGGGCGCATGGCGAAGTGGAATTCCATTTCGTTGCGCCGCTGCTCGTCCGGCACCGCAGCCAGGCAGGTGCCTTCGGGCAGGGCGACGGTGAGGGTGTTGCCGACGAGGGCGGTGAGCATGGCGGTGCCGTCTTCCAGTTCGTCCTCGGCATAGCCGCCGCGTTGCAGCGCTTCGACGATGGCGGTGGCCTGCCCCGCTGGCGCCGGCTGGCCCGGGTGCCAGTCGCGCCAGGCGGCGAAGTCGCAGCGCTCGAACACGTCGTGCATGGCCACGCCGAAGCGGTTGCCGACGAAGCGACGGTCGACCATGTCCACTTCCACCGCGGCACTGACCGGCTCGCTGGCGGCGGGTTCGTCGCTGCCGCCGCTGCTGGGCACGGTGGCGCTGGCCATCGGGTCGCTGCCGGCGTCGGCATTGGCGAGCTGGGTGAAGCTGTACACCCACCACTCCGGCAGCACGCGCCGCTGTGGCACGCGTGCCGGCGGCACCGGCGGCGCCGGCTCGGGCGGCAGGCGCGGCAACTGGGCC
>NZ_AQOK01000733.1:0-411 GCF_000364645.1 Xanthomonas sp. SHU 308
CGGCCGCCGTCGAGGCGATGGTCGCGCAGGGCCGCGAGCCGCGACTGCGCGCGGTGCAGGCGCGCAGCGAAGTGGCCGATGCCACCGCGGCGCTGGACGAAGCGCAGGCGTTCCGCGACGCGGCGCTGGCGCGCCTGGCGGCGATCGCCCTGCTGGAGATGCCGGTGCAGTCCCTCGATGGCAGCCTGCTCGACCGGACGCCGCCATCGCCGCGCGCGACCGAGGCGGCAGCGCTGCCGGTGCGCATCGCCGCTGCGGAAGCCGAAGCTGCTGATCGCCAGGTCGAGGTAGAGCGCAAGCGTGCCCTGCCCGAGCTGAGCCTGACCGCCGCGCAGACGCGGTTCCGCGAAGACCGCGCCCACGCCTACACGCTCGGCGTCAGCCTCAGCCTGCCGCTGTTCGATCGCAACC
>NZ_AQOK01000734.1:0-507 GCF_000364645.1 Xanthomonas sp. SHU 308
TACCGCCTGGCCCGCATCGGCGTCGACGCCGGTCGCATCACGCAACTGGAACTGCGCAGCACCCGCGCTGCGCTCATCGCCGCGCGCGGCATTGCCGTGGACGCGCGCCTGGCGCGCGTCGCGGCGGAAATCGAGCTGGCCCGCCTGGAAGGGCGCGCGCCGTTCATGGAGGCCCAATGAACCTGTCCCGTCCGATCTCCCTTGCCGCCAGCCTGCTGCTGGCACTCCTGCCTGTCGCCTGCGCCGGCGACAGGCAGGCCGCCCCGGCGGCCGATGACGCGCACGACCGTGGCGCCGAGGGCAAGGACACAGCCCACGCACCGGTGGCCAAGACCGATGCCACTGCCCGCGCGGATGCCGAAACCGGCGACGTGGTGCGGCTGACGCCGCAACAGATCGCCGCCTCCGGCCTGGACGTGGTCGCGGTCGGCCGCGGCGGCGGCGCCTCGGTGCGCCTGGCCGGCCGGGTCGAACCGGCAGTGGGCGCGCGCGCCTCGGTCGCCTCGA
>NZ_AQOK01000735.1:0-698 GCF_000364645.1 Xanthomonas sp. SHU 308
GCGCGCCTGGCCGCCGCGCCCGCCGCGCCCGCGCGGGGAGGGCCCGGCGCGGCTGCTGCACGTGGCCAGCCTCAATCCGGTGAAGGACCAGACGACCCTGTTGCACGCACTCGCTGCGCTGGCCCGCGCCGGGGTCGACTTCCGCATCGACCTGGTCGGCGTGGACACCCTCGACGGCGCGATGCAGCGCCTGGTCGCCACCCTGGGCTTGAGCGCGCGCGTGCGCTTCCTCGGCTTCAAGACCCAGCGCGACCTGCGGCCGCTGGTGGAGGCGGCGGATCTGCTGGTGTTGTCGTCGCAGCACGAGGCCGGGCCGCTGGTATTGCTGGAAGCGGCGGTGGCCGGCGTGCCGACCGTGGGCACCGCGGTCGGGCATCTGCAGGAGTGGGCGCCGTCGGCGGCGCTGGCGGTGCCCGTGGGCGACTGGGCCGGGCTGGCCGATGCGCTGCGCCAGGTGCTCAGCGACGACGACCTGCGCCTGCGCCTGGCCTGGGCGGCGCAATGCCGGGCCGTGCGCGAGGACGCCGACTGCAGCGTGCGCGGCTTCACCGCGCTGTACCAGCGCCTGTGCGCACCGCGCAGCACCGATGAGCGGCGCGCGGCGCAGAACGGTTGACGCGCAGCGCGGCGTGCCGGCGCTTCGCCTTTAAGGCGGCCTCGTGTCTTGTCGTGGCAGCGGCTTGCGACGTGCGCCGCCA
>NZ_AQOK01000736.1:0-1380 GCF_000364645.1 Xanthomonas sp. SHU 308
ACGGTCGTTTACTGCGCGCTCTAGGAGGGCGTGCGTCACTCCGACGACGGCGCATAGCCCTGCAGCGCGGTGCGCACCGCGTACAGCGTGTCCATGCGCGGCACCGGACGCAGCAACCGCTGCAGCACGCGGCGGCGCTGCGGCAGGCGCACCCAGTCCTGGCCCTGCAACCACAGTTGGGTACGGATCATCTCGGCGCGTTCCTGGCGGCTTTCCGCCGAGGGCTGCAGGCGCTGGCGCAGATAGTCCAGCACCTCGCCGCCCGAACGCGCCCATTCGATGCCCGGCAGTGCCGGCAGCCACAGTTGCGAGCACGACGCACCCGTCAGGTCCAATCCGCGCGCGCGCAGCCGCAACAGCGGCGGACACTGCGCGCGCAGTTGCTTGAGCACCGCCGACGGAATCGCCGCGCGGTAGTAGCGCAACATCAGCCGCAGCGGCGGCCATGCCCACCAAGCGTCGGCGCCGGTCAGCATCTGCCAGTCGCTGGCGCGCATGCGCGGGGCGAGCAAGGCCAGGTCGTGCAGGTGCATCAGCCGCAGGCTGCGGCTGCACAGTCCGCCGGCCGCGTGCAGCAGCAGGTGGCGCATCAGCGCGCCGTTGCTCGGGTAGGGATTCAGGCCGGGCCTGCCGTCGCCCGGCAGGAGTTGCGTACCGAGGTCGACCGTGCGCAGCGGCAGGCGTTCCTGGATGCGCACGTGCAGTTCGATGTTGATCGGCGTGTCGCGGTGCTCGCCCAGGCCACCCACCGCCTGCGCCTGCGCTGGACGAAAGGTCTGGTGCTTCCACTGCGCGAACTCGGCCACGTAGCCCAGCGCGGCGAGCAAAGTCGCGGCACGCTCGGCGTCCTCGGGGCGCACCAGCAGATCGATGTCGGCCATCGGCCGGTCGCCCGGCCGATACAGGCCTTGCGCATGCAGCGCCGCGCCTTTCAGCGGCACGATCGCCAGGCCGGCGGTCTGCGCCAGGGCGTCGATTCGCTGCAGCAACGCGGCGATGCGCTGGTAGCGCTGCGCCACGTGTTCGCGTTGCCCCTCCAGGAACGCGCGCCACGGCCGGTCCGGCCATTGCGAGCGCTGGCTCAGCAGTGGCGCCACGCCGTGCGCGACCGCCGCGGCTGCGGCCAGTTGCCAGTGCAGGCCGCTCCAGTCCGGCATCGACGCACCGGGGCGTGCCAGCTCATGCGCCAGCGTTTCGGTGGCCAGGCGCAGGCCACGGCCGATGCGCCGTAACGGCAGGTGTGCCGGCGTCGCCGCGGCTGCCGCTGTTGGCAGGTCGGCCGTCACGGCCTGTGACGAGGGCGTCGCCAGGTCGCTCATGAGCGCTGCACCAGCGGGATGCGGCGGCTGCCGCCGGCGGCGACCGCCTTGGCCGCCGGCG
>NZ_AQOK01000737.1:0-857 GCF_000364645.1 Xanthomonas sp. SHU 308
AAACCGCGGCCCTGCTCGCCGGCACGCGCCGCTTCCACTGCCGCATTCAAGGCCAGGATGTTGGTCTGGAAGGCGATGCCGTCGATGACGCTGATGATGTCGGCGATCTTGCGCGAGGAGGCCTCGATGCCGCTCATGGTCTCGACCACCTGGCCGACCACCGTGCCACCCTGCGAGGCGACCGACGCGGCGCCGGTGGCGAGCTGGTTGGCCTGGCGGGCGTGTTCGGCGTTCTGCTTGACCGTGGAGGTCAGCTCTTCCATCGACGCAGCGGTTTCCTCGAGGCTGGCCGCCTGCTGCTCGGTGCGGCGCGACAGATCGTCGTTGCCGGTGGCGATCTCGCTGGCCGCGGCGTTGATGCTGACCGCGGCAGTCTGGATGCGCGCGACGATGGCGGCCAGCTGTTCGGTGGTGGCGTTGGCGTCGTCGCGCATGGTCGCGAACACGCCATGAAAATCGCCCTGCATGCGCACGGTCAGGTCGCCGGCGGCGATCGACTGCAGCAGGGACGACAGCGCCTGCAGGTTGCCGTCGGCGGTGGCCATCAGCTGGTTGAGGCTCTCGACCATCAGGCGGAAGTCGTACTGGAAGCGTTCGGCGTCGCCACGCACGCTGAAGTCGCCCGCCGCGGCGGCGACGGCCAGGTGCTTGATCTCGCTGTTCATCGCGGTCAGGTTGCGCTTGACCGTGTCCATCGTTTCGGTGAGCACCGCCTTTTCGCCGGGCAGCCGATCCATATCCTCGGACAGGTCGCCGATGGCATAGCGGCCCATGATCTGCGCCAGACGCTCGGTCACCGCGATATGCGAGGCGACCAGCGCGTTGCTGTCGTGGACCATGCGCCCGTAGTCGCCGGG
>NZ_AQOK01000738.1:0-2064 GCF_000364645.1 Xanthomonas sp. SHU 308
GTAGCTGATCTCGCCGGCATCGTGGCGCTGGGCCATCTCCTTCTGTGCGTCGAGCACCGCGCGCAGCTGCTGCTGCATGCGCTGCAGCGATCCCAGCAATTGCCCCAGCTCGTCGTTGCGCGCGTATTGGATGCGGCTGTCCAGGCGGCCGGCGGCCACTGCGCTGGAGACTTCCACCGCGCTGGCCAACGGTTTGACCACCAGCCGGCGCAGCAGCAGGTAGAGGCCGCCGCTGAGCAGCAGCGCCGCGCACAGGCCGACCGCGGCGATGGTCCACAGCAGGTTGCGCGCCTGCGCCATCAGCACCGCCTTCGGCACCGCGACACCCAGTGCGAAATGCTCCTGCGCCTGGCCGATCTGCAAGGGCACGTAGATCTCGACATCGGTATCGCCGGTCTTCGCATCGACCGTCTCGCGGTCGACGGTCTCGCCCTTGGCGATCTGGGCGAGCAAGGCACGGTTCGCGGCATCGTCGAGCCTCTTGCCGACCAGTGCAGGGTCGCGATCGGCGATGATCGCGCCGCCAGGCGAAAGCAGCCGTACGTGTCCGACGCCGAGCGGGTGCAATTTCGACAGGCGTTCCTGCAACTTGGCGAGGCCGATGTCGGTATTCATCACCGCAAGCAGCTTGCCGTTCTCGATCACCGGGGTGCTCAATGTCGTAATCAGGACCTTGCTGCCGCCGATATCGTAGTAATACGGCTCGATCAGCGCCTGCCTGCGCTCCTTGCTCGGGCGCAGGTACCAGTCGCCAGCGCCAGGGGTGGCGTAGTCGAGCTGTGGCTGGCGGATCAGCTTGTCGCCTTGCCAGGCCCAATAGACCATGTAACGGCCGCTGGCGTCATGCCCCTCGCTGCCCGCGTACTGCGCGTCCTTTCCATCGAATGCCTGCGGTTCCCACATCGTCCCCATGGCGGTCCAGTCGGGATGTTGCTGCAGTTCTCTGCGCATGATCTCGCTGGCGTTCGCGCGCGCATTGCCGTCCTGGGTGCGCTGTACCAGCATGGCGTTCGCCAGTGCCTGGTTGGCGGAAAATGCGGTGTTCATGTCGCCTGCGATGCGCTTGGCTTCCAGGTAGGCGGCGTTGGTCATGCCGGCCTTGGCCGAAGTCAGCAGCGCTTGGCTGCTTTTTGCGTAGATCAGCAGCGCGGTGATGCCGAAGCACAGGGCCGCGATTGCAGAGACACCAATCATCAGGCGGGTGACGACGCTGCTGGTGCGATGGGGGCGGGGCATAGTCATGTCTTTCCTCAGGTCGATGTGAGATGGGGAGGGGCATGTATGGGCGGGTGGTCATGTGCCATACGTAACGTAAATGTGACTTTTATTTTGCGTTTATCGGCAACGAATCACATAACTTGATCTTTTTTTGCGCGCAGCTTGACCGGCGCACGCCGAGATCGGTTGGCATGCAAGGAAGAGGCGGATGGCGCGAGCCGCATGTCCCGGTCCAGGACGGGAAGGCGTACAGCGCCCAGGCCGTCGATTCGATCGGCAGCCGGGACGCGGGAACGCGGATGCTCGGAATCGGCTGGTGGGGACGTCGGCGGGACGAGGAAGCGCTTGCCCCTGGCGGAGAAGCGTCAGAAGCGTCTTCCCGAACGTAGTCGGCGGGTTCCTTGCCGGACGCTCCGGGTGTTTGACGCAGTGCGGCCCTACGCGCCATGCCGGTGCAATGACCGCTTGCCGTTGAGTGACGGCGCTTGGGCGCTCTTCAGCACGATCCAGGCTTGAACACTGGAGTGGAGGGGCATGTGCCTGCGAAGTTGGCAGGCATCGGGGCGTTCTGTGAAGGAGAACGCCGAGCTGCAAAGAGGCAAAGACGGTGCGGCAAGACGATACGGTGGCCACGCCGTTGTCGGCGTGGCCACCCGGCCGATCAGAACTCTTGCCAGTCGGTGTTGGCGCCGACGGCGACAACGGCACGCTTGGGTGCGGTGCGTGCGCCTTGTGCGACGGGTTTGACCGGCGCTTTGGCCGGTCGCTTGGTGCCGGCAGTGACGAGCGCGGCCGGTGGTGCGGAACTGCGCGGTGCCGTCGGCGCCTGCTGGTCGATCTTGAACA
>NZ_AQOK01000739.1:0-1001 GCF_000364645.1 Xanthomonas sp. SHU 308
CTCGCGCAGCATGCGCTGGGCCAGGGTCTCGGACAGGGTGCCGCCGGCGAACGGCACCTGCCCGGCGAGCATTTCGTAGAGGATCAGGCCCAGCGCGTAGAGGTCGCTGCGCGGGTCGAGCGCGTCGCCGCGCGCCTGTTCCGGCGACAGGTAGGCGGGTGTGCCGATGACGTTGCCCAGGGTCGCGCCGAGACCGCTGCTGGCCATCGAGCAGGCCACGCCGAAGTCGCTGATCAGCGCATAGCCACCACGCTGCAGCAGGATGTTGGCCGGCTTGAGGTCGCGGTGCACGACGCCGCGCGCATGCGCCGCCTGCAGGCCGCGGGCGATGTCGCCGGCGATGCGCAGGGCGGTGTCGACGTCCAGCCGTTCCTCGCGCTGCAGCCGCGCCTCCAGCGACTCGCCGTCCACGTAGTCCATGCTGATCAGCCAGCGCCCGGCGTGTTCGGCCAGGTCGTGGATGCGCACCACGTGCGGGCTGGACACCTGCCGCGCCAGCAGCAGTTCCTGGCGGAAGCGGGCGAACGCCTGCGGCCGCTGCGCCAGTTCCGGGCGCAGCAGTTTGACCGCGACGTCGATGCCCAGCGCCTGGTCGTGGGCCAGGTACACCAGGCCCATGCCGCCGATGCCGAGCAAACGCTCGATGCGGAAGCGGCCGGCCAGCACGTCGCCCGGGGTCAGGCTCTCCTGCGCGTACAGGCCGGTGGCGGTGGCCGCATCGCTCATGCCGGCCCAGGCCCCTGTTCCGCGCCTGTGTCGCGCAGCGCCTGGCGGGCGGCGATCCACAGCGCGGCGCGCTCGCAGAAGGCTTCGAGCAATTGCATGTCCAGCGCACCGATGGCGCTGCCGGCGCGGCGGCTGTCGGCATAGATCGCGCCGAGCACGCGGGCCCCATCGCGCAGCGGCAGGCACAGCAGGGTGCGCAGGCCGGCGGCGCAGACCGAGGCGCGCTCGGCCAGCCACGGCACGCCACCGACGTCGTGGGCCACGGTGGCCTGGCC
>NZ_AQOK01000740.1:0-278 GCF_000364645.1 Xanthomonas sp. SHU 308
CGGCTGGCGCTGGCGCTGCTCGCCCTGGCGGCCGGCCCCTGCTGGGCCAGCGCCTGGGTCGACGAGGCCGGTCACGGGCTGGTGATCCTCAAGGCCAGCCATACCGATGGCGGCGCGGTGTTCAACAGCCACGGCCAGTCGGGCAACTTCCCCGATGCCGGGCGCAGCCGCCAGGACCAGCTCAATCTCTACGGCGAATACGGGCTGAGCGCGGACCTGACCCTGGTCGGCAACTTCTATTTCAGCAAGGTCGGCTACCGCAACGACAGCGGCTAACG
>NZ_AQOK01000741.1:0-4549 GCF_000364645.1 Xanthomonas sp. SHU 308
CTGCGCTACCGGCTCGACCCGGACGGCCGCGACGGCCCCTGGCAGGGCGCGCTGCAGGTGCTGGCGCTGGTGCCCGCGTATGCGCGCCAGCGCGATGGCGCGCGGCCGGCACTGGGCCAGGGCGACTACGGCGCCGAGCTGCGCTACAGCGTCGGCCGCGGCTATCGCCTGGGCGAACACGACGGCTATGTCGACCTGGGCACGGCGGTGCGGCTGCGCGGCGGCGACGCCTCCGACGAGGCACGCCTGGACGTGTCCAGCGGCGTGGCGCTGGCCCCGCGCTGGATGCTGATCGGCGAGTTCAACGTGATCCAGAGCCTGGGCAACGGCAAGGGGCCGAACCGGATCTACGCGCCCGGCGACAACACGCCGATCCGCGGCAACAACTTCGATTTCAGCAAGCTGCAGGCTTCGGTGCTGTACACGCTGCCCGGCGGCACGCAGCTGCAGCTCGGCTACCAGCAGCCGGTGGCCGGGCGCAACACCGGCGGTGCGGGCGGTCCGTTCGTGGCCGCCTGGTGGCGGTTCTAGCCGTGTCCGGCGAACACGAGAGCGTCGCCGCCGAGGCGAGCGTGCCCGGCCGGCTCGGACGGCTGCCCACCGAGGGCGGCCTGCAGGCGCCGATCGGCGAGGCGCTGGTCGCCGCAGGGGTGATCGACCCGCCGCAGCTGCAGAACGCGCTGGCCCTGCAGGCGCGCTGGCGCTCGCGGCTGGGCGACGTGGTGCTGGCCCAGCGCGGGGTCGCGCCGCTGCGCTTCTACACGGTGCTGGCGCAGCACTTCGGGCTGAACTTCGCCAACCTGCTCAAGCAGCCGATCGACCCGGCGCTGTTCCAGCCGGAGCGGCTGGCCGACTACGCGCAGCGCCTGGTGCTGCCGTGGCGCGAGGAGGACGGCCACCTGGTGCTGGCGGTGGCCGATCCCGGCCCGGAGACCTTCGCCTGGGCGCGCGCCACCTACGGCGAGCAGGTGCGCTTCGTCGGCACCTCCAAGTTCGACATCGTCTGGAGCCTGCAGCAGCACGCCGACGCGCAGCTCACCCACGATGCGTTGAACCTGCTGGCCGAACATGCCCCCGAGCATTCGGCGCGGCAGGTGATCACCCGCGCGCAGTCGGTGTTCCTGGTGGCGCTCACGGTGGTGCTGGCCGCGACGCTAGCGCTGTGGCCGCTGGTCACCCTGATCGCGCTCAACACGCTGATCGCGGTGGCGTTCCTGGCCACCTTCGGGCTGAAGCTGGTGCTGGCCTGGCGCGGTGCGCGGCGCCGCATCGACATCAAGGTCAGCGACGAGGAAGTGGCCGCGCTCGGCGACGAGGACCTGCCGGTCTACACGGTGCTGGTGCCGATGTACAAGGAGCCGGACGTGCTGCCGATCCTGGCCAACGCGCTGCGCCGGCTCGACTACCCGACCTCCAAGCTGGACGTGAAGCTGGTGCTGGAGGCCGACGACACCGAGACCATCGAGGCGGCCAAGGCGCTGGGCCTGGAGGCGTTCTTCGAGATCATCCGGGTGCCGCCGTCGCAACCGAAGACCAAGCCCAAGGCCTGCAACTACGCGCTGCGTTTCGCCCGCGGGCAGATGCTCACCATCTACGACGCCGAGGACAAGCCGGAGCCGGACCAGCTCAAGCGCGTGGTCGCCGCGTTCCGCAAGTCGCCGGCCGACGTGGCCTGCATCCAGGCGCGGCTGAACTACTACAACGCCGACGAGAACTGGCTCACGCGCATGTTCACGCTGGAATACACGTTGTGGTTCGACTTCTACCTGCCGGCGCTGGAGACCCTGCGCATCCCGATTCCGCTCGGCGGCACCTCCAACCACTTCCGCCTGGACATCCTGCGCAAGGTCCACGCCTGGGACCCGTACAACGTCACCGAGGACGCCGACCTGGGCGTGCGCCTGACCCAGCAGGGCTACCGGGTCAGCGTGGTCAACTCGACCACGTTCGAGGAAGCCAACGTCAGCATCCCCAACTGGATCCGGCAGCGCTCGCGCTGGCTCAAGGGCTACATGCAGACCTGGCTGGTGCACATGCGCGACCCGGTGCAGCTGTACCGCTCCACCGGCGTGCGCGGGTTCTGGGGCTTCCAGCTGTTCGTCGGTGGCACCTTCTTCACTGCGCTGGCCGCGCCGCTGATGTGGCTGAGCTACGGGCTGTGGCTGGCGGTGGGCTCGAAATTCTTCGATCCGTTCTTCCCGCCCGCGCTGCTGTACCTGAGCCTGCTCAACCTGCTGCTCGGTAATGGCTTTTTGATCTACATGACCCTGGTGGCGGCGTTCAAGCGCGACTACTTCCGCCTGGCGCCCTACGCGCTGACCGTGCCGCTGTATTGGCTGCTGCAGTCCATCGCCGCCTACAAGGGCCTGTGGCAGCTCATCCGCAACCCGTTCTACTGGGAAAAGACCACCCATGGCATCAGCAAGCACATGGCCGAAGAGCGCCGCGCCGCGCTCGACGACTGACGCGCCGTCGCGCGCGCGCGGCACCGCGGTGTTCGTGTTCACCGCGGCGCTGCTGGCGCTGCTGTGCCACCGGCTGCTCGCGCACGGCTACATGAGCGACGACGCGATGGCGCAGTACGCCAAGCTGCTGCTGTTGCGCGACGCGGCCGGCTTCCGCATCGAGTACCTGGGCTTCCTGTACGCGCAGGCCTCGCTGTACCTGGGCGTGCTGCTAGGCGGCCTGCCGGGCCTGTCCACGCCGCTGCTGCCGTACTTGGTCGACGTGCTGGCCGGGGCGACGCTGGTGACCCTGCTGTGGCGCGACATCGCCGCCGGCCTGGGCCGCGGCTGGGCCTGGGCGCTCAGTGCCGGTGTGGTGATCCAGCCGTTCTTCCTGTGGCCGACCCTGTCCGGCAACAACCAGGGCCTGGGCCTGCTGGTGTTCTACGTGGCCGCGCGCGCGCTGCGCCATTTCCGCGACGATCCGGAAGCCTTCGCCTACCTGCGCCTGGCCGCGAGCCTGTGCCTGCTGTTCTTCGTCGACGAGCGCGCCTGCTTCCTGGCGGTGGGGCTGGCGCCGTGGCTGTTCCTGATCGCGCCGCCGCGGCTGATGCGGCAGGCGCCGCTGGCGTTCTACCTGGTGTGCTACCTGCCGTTCCTGTTCGCGGTGGGGGCATGGATGTACCTCAACTACATGTTCTTCGGCGACCCGCTGCTGTTCGTGCGCGACGCCACGTCCGCCTTCCGCGGCATCTCGGCGCAGGCGGCGCTGCAGCCGTGGCTGCAGCAGGCCGCGGCGCAGCCATGGTGGCCGCCGCTGTGGTTGCTGCTGGCCGGGGTGGTCAGCGCGCCGCTGTTGCTGTTGCTGCGTCACACCCGCGACAGCGACACCTGGCGCAGCGTGCTGGCCGCCGCCGCTACCGTGATCGGCGCCGGCACGCTCGCCACCTGGGCGCGTTTCACTGCGCAGCCGCTGGACTTCCTCGCCCTGCTGCTGGTGCCGGCGGCCCTGGTGCTGGGCGACCTGCGCCGCAACCTGCGCTGGCTGGGCCTGGCGCTGCTGCTGGCCGGCGCGGTGTCCAGCGGCTGGGTGATCGCCCGCACCGCCACCTCCACCACCCGCGACTGGATCGCCGCGTTGCAGGCACCGGCGCCGCCGCGCCATGCCGACGCTGCGCACCTGGGCGCGTGGCTGGCCGAGGCGCGGCTGCCGACCCTGCTCGACGACCGCGCCAGCTATCCGGTGATCGTCGCGCGCGGCGACGCCAAACAACTGATCCTGCCGTTCGACCCGCGCTTCAAGCAGGCGCTGGTCGATCCGCGGCAGATGCCGGCGCAAGTGGTGGTCAGCGACCCGGCCAGCCAGGCCGGCGCCCTGGACAGCCTCAACCGACGCTTCCCGCAGCTGTGGCAGCAGGGCTTGCCGGGCTACAGTCTGGTCTACCACCAGGGCATCTACCGGGTATGGCGCCGATCGCCGTGAGACTGCTGACCGCACTGCTGCTGGCGCTGAGCGCCGGCGGCTGCAGTGCGGCGTCGCCGCCTTGGATGGGCGCCAACGTCAAGGTGTCGCCGCAGGCGCCGTGGGGCAGCGCCGCCGCGCAGCAGTCGCTGCGGCAACTGGCCGAGGCCGGCGCTTCGCGTGCGCTGTTGGTCGCCTTCGTCTGGCAGGCGTCGCCGCAGTCTTCGACCCCGGTGCTGGGCAGCGACAGCAGCCCGGCGCTGGTCCGCGCCGGATTGCGGCAGATGCGCGCCGCCGGCCTGCAGCCGGTGCTGAAGGTGCACCTGTGGATTCCCGGGCACTGGGCCGGCGAGGCCGCACCGGCCGATCGCGACGCCTGGTTCGCGGCCTATCGGCGCGCGCTGCTGCAACTGGCCCAGGTCGTCGCAGAGGAGCGCGCCAGCGCGCTGATCGTCGGCACCGAACTGCGTCAGCTGCAGGATGCGCCGCAGTGGCCGGCGCTGCTGGCGGCGGTGCGCCAGGTCTATCGCGGCCCGATCGGCTATGTCGCCGACGGCCTGGAGCAGGCTGAGCGCTTCGGCTACTGGGACCGTTTCGATTTCGTCGGCACCAGCCTGTATCCGGCGCTGGCCGCCGCGCCGGA
>NZ_AQOK01000742.1:0-593 GCF_000364645.1 Xanthomonas sp. SHU 308
AGCAACGGCGCGCGCAGATGCGCGCGGCGGCCGCGCGGGTGCAGGCATTGGGCGAGCGCAGCGGCCGCCCGGTGTGGGTGGCCGAGCTGGGCCTGCGCTCGGCGCACGGCAGTCTGGCAGCGCCCTGGGAAAGTCCGGAGCAACGCACGGCCGAGGTCGACACCGCGTTGCAGGCGCAGGTGCTGCGCGAGTGGCGCGAGGTGCTCGACGCGCAGCCGCGCATCGCCGGCATCGCGCTGTGGTGCTGGTACACCGATCCGGACGCCGGCGGCGCGCGCGACAGCGATTTCACCGTGCAGCACAAGCCGGCGCAGGCGGTGCTCAAGCGGTGAGGGTCAGGGATCAGGGGGCGCGCTTCGCCCTTGGCAGGAGTCAACTGTCATGCAACCACGACGAACGGAGTAGGCGGACGATCTGACCTCGGAAGCCGTCGTGACTGATCCCACAAAAGGGCGGCGAGAGTCCCTCCCACATCACGTCCGGACACCGATCATCGCGAGTCCATTTGGGAGTCGCAGTCGCTTGGCTTTGGCTGTTGCCCTTGCTTTTGACTTATCGGGTTCCCTTCCGAAGCGGCGGCCATCGCGGGGAAA
>NZ_AQOK01000743.1:0-1324 GCF_000364645.1 Xanthomonas sp. SHU 308
CAGCAGCGCCAGCGCCGCGGCGGCCAGGCCGTGCCATTGCAGACGCCCGGCGCTGCGCACGTCGCGCAGGCGCCGGCGCAGGCCCCAGCCGGCGCCGAGGCCGATCGCGGCGCTGAGCAGCAGGCCCAGCGCCAGCACCAGCCCGGCCGTGATCGCGCGCAGCCCGGCATGTTCGGTCAGCGAGTAGATCAGCAGCAGTTCGCCGGCGTACCACAGCAGGCTCTTGCCGAAATGCGCGCCGGCATACGCCGCCAGCGCCGTTTGCGGCAGGCGGGGCAGGGCGGGCAGGGGCGAGGGGTGCGGCATGCCCAGGCTTATAGCCGCGCGATGCGACAGCACCAAGTCCGCCGCGCCGGCTTGCTAGGATCGAAGGCGCTGGTCCCCGTCGTTCGAGGAGTTCGCCGATGTCGCTGTCATGGTCATGGCCCCGGTTGCTGTGCCTGTGTCTTGCCGCCTTCGCTGCGCCTGCCGTCGCGTCCGTGGCCGCGCGCCCGCAGGCGGTGTATCAGCTGTCCGCCGCCGACCTGTTGCGTCTGCTGCGCGGCGATGCGCAGGCCGCGGCGACGCCGCTCGCCGGCAGCGCCGAGCAACGCCGCGCGCAGGCCGGCACGCTGGCGCGGCTGTACATCGCCGGCGTCGCCGACGCCAGCGAAGGCAGACAGTGGTGCGCCGGCGCGCAGGGCGTGCTGACGCACGAACTGGTCGATCGCGTGTTCACCGCGCTCGCCGCGCTGCCGCCGGCGCAGTTGCGGCAGCGCGCCGCGGTTCCGGTGGAGCAGGCGCTGCACGACGCGTTCCCCTGCGCGGCGCGTTGAGCGTCACAGGCCCGTCGGTGACGGGCGCCGGGCCTGACTGCTGCGGGCGACCTGGGCTTGCGCGTGCCGGGATCGAGAGCGATCGCCGACTGTGCCCGACAGAGCGCCGCGTGCCTCGACGCGACGCTGCCCGCGATGGTCGCCGATGGCCGACCAGGTCAGCGCACGCCCTACAACTGCGCCGCCAGCCGGCTGCCCTGGGCGATGGCGCGCTTGGCGTCCAGTTCGGCGGCGACATCGGCACCGCCGATCAGATGCGCGCTGCGGCCGGCGGCCTGCAGCGCCGCCTGCAGGTCGCGCCGCGGTTCCTGGCCGGCGCAGACCACCACGGTGCCCACCGGCAACAGTTGCTCGGCGCCGTCCACGCGGATGCGCAGGCCGCTGTCGTCCACGCCCAGGTATTCGACGCCGCCGAGCATGGTCACGCCCTTGGCCTTGAGCGTGGCGCGATGGATCCAGCCGGTGGTCTTGCCCAGCCGCGCGCCGGGCCGGCCCGGGCTGCGCTGCAG
>NZ_AQOK01000744.1:0-14198 GCF_000364645.1 Xanthomonas sp. SHU 308
GCGGAAGGGGCATCCTGCCCCTGCCGCGAACGGCGCACGTCCATGTGCGCCGCCCCTTCGGGGTTTTTCCCCGGGCCGGCCGCCGCTTCGGAAGGGAACCCGGTAAGGCAACAGCAACAGCAACAGCAAGAGCAACAGCAAGAGCAAGAGCAAGAGCAAGAGCAAGAGCAAGAGCAAGAGCAAAGCTTGGCCGCGTTGCGGCCTTGGTACCGACATTGGAGTGGACATGGACCCGATCGATACGCGCGCCCTGCAGGACCTGGATGCCGCGCACCACCTGCACCCGTTCAACGACAACGCCGCCCTGGCGCAGAAAGGCACCCGCATCCTCACACGCGGCGATGGCGCCTACGTCTGGGACGCCGACGGCAACCAGTTGCTGGACGCCTTCGCCGGCCTGTGGTGCGTCAACGTCGGCTACGGGCGCAAGGAACTCGGCCAGGCCGCCGCACGGCAGATGGAACAGCTGGCGTACTACAACAGCTTCTTCCAGTGCACCACCGAACCCACCATCCGCCTGGCCGCCAAGCTTGCCGAACTGGCGCCGGGCGACCTCGACCATGCCTTCTTCACCAATTCCGGCTCCGAGGCCAACGACACCATCCTGCGCCTGGTGCGGCACTTCTGGGCCGTGCAGGACCAGCCGCAGAAGACCATCTTCATCGGCCGCCACGACGGCTACCACGGCACCACCATGGCCGGCGCCAGCCTCGGCGGGATGAAGGGCATGCACCGCCAGGGCGGCCTGCCGATCCCCGACATCCACCACATCGATCCGCCGTACTGGTTCGGCGACGGCGGCGACATGGACCCGGAGGAATACGGGCTGCTCGCCGCGCGCAGGCTGGAGGACAAGATCCTGGAACTGGGGCCGGAGCGGGTGGCCGCGTTCATCGGCGAGCCGATCATGGGCGCGATCGGCGTGTACATTCCGCCGCGCAGCTACTGGCCGGAGATCGAGCGCATCTGCCGCCGCTACGACGTGCTGCTGGTCGCCGACGAGGTGATCTGCGGCTTCGGCCGCACCGGGGAATGGTTCGGGTCGCAATACTTCGGCTTCCAGCCGGACGTGATGACCATCGCCAAGGGCATCACCTCCGGCTACATCCCGCTCGGCGCGGCGATGTTCGGCACGCGCGTGGCCACGGTGCTGAAGGAGCAGGGCGGCGAGTTGGCGCATGGCTGCACCTATTCCGGGCACCCGGTGTGCGCGGCGGTGGCGCTGGAGAACCTGCGCCTGCTGCAGGACGAGGGTATCGTCGAACGCGCGCGCAGCGAGATCGCGCCGTACCTGGCGCAACGCTGGGCCGAGCTGGGCGAGCACCGGCTGGTGGGCGAGGCGCGCATCGTCGGCATGATCGGCGCGCTGGAACTGGTGCCGGACAAGCCGCGCCGGCAGTACTTCCCCGAGCGCGGCAAGGTCGGCGCATTGTGCCGCGACAATGCGCTGCGCCGCGGCCTGATCCTGCGCGCCACCAACGACGCGATGCTGCTGTCGCCGCCGCTGATCCTCAGCCGTGCCCAGGTCGACGAACTGTTCGACAAGGCCTGGCTGGCGCTGGAGGATACGGCCCAGGCGCTGGGCAAATAGCCCGGCGCTGGGTAGTCTGGAGCCCCGATCCCGGATCCGGCGCGCGCCGCCGATCCTTCCATTCCTGCCCCCACGGACCCGCGGAGACCTGCGATGAAGCTGCGACTGCTCACTCTTTCCCTGGCCACGGCGCTGCTCGCCGGCTGCGGCGGCTCCGGCGGCGACGCGGACAAGGCGGGGCAGGGCGAGGCGAAGGTCCTCAACGTGTACAACTACTCGGACTACATCGCTGAGAACACGATTCCCGACTTCGAGAAGCAGAGCGGGATCAAGGTCACCTACGACGTCTTCGACAGCGACGAGATGGTGGAGACCAAGCTGCTGGCCGGCGGCAGCGGCTACGACGTGGTGGTGCCGACGCTGAACTTCTTCGGCCGGCAGATCCAGGCCGGCGTGTTCCTGCCGCTGGACAAGAGCAAGATCCCAAACCTGGCCAATCTCGATCCGCAGATCATGCAGCGCATCGCGCAGCAGGATCCGGGCAACAAGTACGGCGTGCCGTACATGGTCGGCACCACCGGCATCGGCTACAACGTGGACAAGGTCAAGGCCGCGTTCGGCAGCACCGACATCGCCAACAGCTGGGACCTGGTGTTCAAGCCGGAGAACCTGTCCAAGCTCAAGGACTGCGGCGTGACCCTGCTGGACACGCCCTCGGACCTGATCCCGATCGCGCTGCACTACCTGGGGGAGGATCCGCACACCACCGACCCGGTCAAGATCGAGCAGGCCGCGGCGCTGATCAAGCGCATCCGCCCGTACGTGCAGAACTTCCACTCCTCGCAGTACGTGACCTCGCTGGCCAACGGCAGCACCTGCCTGGCGGTGGGCTGGTCCGGCGACATCATCCAAGCCCGCGACCGCGCCGAGGAAGCCAAGAACGGCGTGCACGTGGCCTATTCGATCCCCAAGGAAGGCGCGCCGCAGTGGTTCGACATGCTGGCCATCCCCAAGGATGCCAAGCATCCGGAGAACGCCTACGCGTTCATCAACTACCTGCTGACGCCCAAGGTGGCCGCGGCCAATACCGACTTCATCCACTACGCCAACCCGGTGCCGCAGGCGACCCCGCTGGTGGACGCGGCGATCCGCAACGATCCCACCATCTATCCGCCGCCGGACGTGGCCGCGAAGATGTTCACCTATTCGATCAACCCGCCCGAAGTGGACAAGCTGTACACCCGCCTGTGGACGGAGATCAAGACCGGCCGTTGAGCCGCCGGCGTTGCGGTCCGGGTAAGGCTTTGCGGGTTGCCCCGGACCGCTATCGCGCTGCGCTTGCCCGAGCGGCCAGGGGGAGCGTAAGCGGCTGTTGTGGGAGGGACTTCAGTCCCGACGCGATGCTGCCTGGGACGCATCGCGTCTTCGCCCGTCGCGGCTGAAGCCGCTCTTACCTCTTTGCGGGTCCACGCAGGCACCGCGCCGGCACGCTCTCCCGGTTGAGATCGGAGCCGGCAACACCCTCTCCCGCAGGAGCGGCTTCAGCCGCGACGGGCCGTCCCGATCGCGCCCCGTCGCGCGGCCGAAGGGCGCCCCGACACATCGCTCCCCCCATCGGGATGAGAGACCGGGGACATCGTTCCCTCGGCCAAGCGGCCGGGTCGGGCGCCGCACAGCGTCCGCCATCGCGGCGACGCCGCAGCGCCACCGCCACGCCGCGCTCACGCACTCTGTACTCACCGGTACAAATAATGCGCCGGCTGGCGTACGCTACCGTTTGGTGGCGTCGCCGTTCCGACCCGGCGACGTTCTTCCTCTCCCCAGGAATCAGCGACTTGAGCAACCACGACCCAGACTCCTCACAGGCGCCGCGGCAGGCCGCCGCGCGCGACGGCCACGCCGGCCAGGGCCAGTCCGGCTCGCCCCGGGACGACAAGGGCCATGACGGCAAGGGCCAAGACGACGACGGCAAGTCCGACACGCCGTCGCCGCTGAAGAACCCCAAGGTCAAATGGACCCTGCTGCTGATCGGCCTGCTGGTGGTGATCGGCCTGGTAGTGTGGCTGATCTATTACCTCACCACCGGCCGCTACCTGCAGGAGACCAACAACGCCTATCTGCAGGCCGATACGGTGGCGGTGGCGCCGCGGGTCAACGGCTACGTGACCGCGGTGTATGTGCGCGACAACCAGAGCGTGGCCGCCGGGCAGCCGCTGCTGGAGATCGACCCGCGCACCTACCGCGCCACCCTGGAGCAGGCGCAGGCCGCGATCGCGGTACGCCAGGCCGACATCGCCGCCGCCGAGGCCGGGCTGCAGGCGCAGCGCGCCAGCCTGCTGCAGGCGCGCACCCAGGTCACTGCCGCCGCCGCCAGCCTGCGCTTCGCCCAGGGCGAGGCCAAGCGCTTCGGGCCGTTGGCCGCGTCCGGCGCCGACACCCACGAACACTACGAAAGCATCGTCCACGACCGCGACCGCGCGCAGGCGCAGTTCGACGCGGCCAAGGCCCAGGTCGTCGCTGCGGAGAGCCAGGTGCAGGGCACCAGCGCCAAGCTCGACCAGGCCCGCGCCGGGCTGGTGCAGGCGCAGGCCGACGCCGCGCAGGCGGAAGTGGCGGTGGAGGACACCCGCCTGACCGCGCGCATCGCCGGCCGCATCGGCGACAAGACCGTGCAGGTCGGCCAGTTCGTCGCGGCCGGCACCCGGTTGATGAGCGTGGTGCCGGTGGACGCGCTGTACCTGAGCGCCAACTTCAAGGAAACCCAGGTCGGGCTGATGCGGCCGGGGCAGCCGGCGCGGATCGAGGTCGATGCGCTGTCCGGGGTGGAGCTGGACGGTGTGGTCGAGAGCATCGCCCCGGGCACCGGGTCTCAGTTCGCGCTGCTGCCGCCGGAGAACGCCACCGGCAACTTCACCAAGGTGGTGCAGCGGGTGCCGGTGCGCATCCGCCTCAAGGCCGGCGCCGAGGCGCGCAAGGTGCTGGTGCCGGGCATGTCGGTGACGGTGACGGTCGATACGCGCAGCGCCAAGGATGCCAAGGAGCGCGTGGAGGAAGAGGACGCGCAGGGCCAGGATACGGTCGCCCCGCGCGGGCGCACCCCGTGAGCGAAGCGGCCGCGGCGGCTGGCGCGCAGGCGTCGCAAAAGGCCGACACCGGCGCCTGGCTGGCGGTGGCCGCCGGCACCATCGGTTCGTTTATGGCGACGCTGGACATCTCCATCGTCAACGCCGCACTGCCGACTATCCAGGGCGAGGTCGGCGCCAGCGGCACCGAAGGCACCTGGATCTCGACCTCCTATCTGGTCGCCGAGATCGTGATGATCCCGCTGACCGGCTGGTTCGTGCGCACCCTCGGGCTGCGCAACTTCCTGCTGATCTGCGCGCTACTTTTCACGTTTTTCTCAGTGGTGTGCGGGCTGTCCAGCAGCCTGACCATGATGATCCTCGGCCGGGTCGGCCAGGGCTTCGCCGGCGGCGCGCTGATCCCCACCGCGCTGACCATCGTCGCCACGCGCCTGCCGCCGGCGCAGCAGACCCTGGGCACGGCGCTGTTCGGCATGACCGTGATCCTGGGTCCGGTGATCGGGCCGCTGCTGGGCGGCTGGCTCACCGAGAACGTCAGCTGGCACTACGCGTTCTTCCTCAACGTGCCGGTCTGCGCCGGCCTGGTGGCGCTGCTGCTGCTCGGGCTGCCGCACGAGCGCATGTATCTGCGCGGTCTGCTCGACGCCGACTGGCTCGGCATCTTCGGCCTGACCGCCGGACTGGGCGCGCTGACCGTGGTGCTGGAAGAAGGCCAGCGCGAGCGCTGGTTCGAATCCACCGAGATCGTGCTGCTGAGCGTGGTCTCGCTGGTCGGCTTCATCGCCCTGGTCGGCTCGCAGTTCCTCAGCCGGCAGCCGGTGATCCGCCTGTCGATCCTGCTGCAACGCAGTTTCGGTGCGGTGTTCGTGATGGTGATGGCGGTGGGCATGATCCTGTTCGGGGTCATGTACATGATCCCGCAGTTCCTGGCGGTGATCTCCGGCTACAACACCGAGCAGTCCGGCTACGTGGTGCTGCTGTCGGGCATCCCCACGGTGCTGCTGATGCCGATGATGCCCAAGCTGCTGACCACGGTGGATGTGCGCGTGCTGGTGCTCGGCGGGTTGAGCTGCTTCGCCGCGGCCTGCTTCGTCAACATGCACCTCACCGCTGAGTCGGTGGGCATGCATTTCGTCGCCGGGCAGCTGCTGCAGGGCTGCGGGCTGGCGCTGGCGATGATGTCGCTCAATCAGGCGGCGATCTCCTCGGTGCCGCCGGACCTGGCCGGCGACGCCTCGGGCCTGTTCAATGCCGCGCGCAACATGGGCGGCTCGATCGGCCTGGCGCTGATCTCCACCTTCCAGGAGCGGCGCATGGTGTTCCATACGCAGATGCTCGGCAGCGGCACCACCGCCAATTCGCCGCTGGCGCAGGACTACCTGCATGGCATCGCCGCGCAACTGCAGTCGGTGTCCGGCGCCGGCGCGGCGATGCAGTCGCTGGCGCAATTGGCGCGGCTGGTGCAGCAGCAGGCCCTGGTGATGACCTACAACGATCTGTTCTGGATCTTCGGGGTGATCGTGGTCTGCACGATCCCGCTGGCGTTCCTGCTCAAGCCGCTGCCTAAGGGCGGCGCTCCGCTCGCGATGCATTGAGGATTCCATGGCCCTGCGTTTCTCCCGCGTTCTCGTCGCCGCCGCGCTGCCCTCGCTGCTGTCGGCCTGCATGCTCGGCCCGGACTACGTGAAGCCGCCGCCGGTGGCCGAGGCGGCGCTGGCGCAGCCGCGGCTGCACCGCGCCGATGCCACGGCCGCGGCCGCCGGCGTGGTGCCGGCACCGCCGCCGCAGCGCTGGTGGGACACCCTGCAGGATCCGCAGTTGACCATGCTGGTCGAGCAGGCCCTGCAGCACAGTCCCAACCTGCGGGTGGCGCAGGCGCGCCTGCGCGCCTCGCGCGCGTTGGTCGATCAGCGCCACGCCGAGCAGTTGCCCAGCGTCGGGGCGACGGCCGCCTATCTCAACGCGCGCGCGCCGGATGCGCTGACCGACCGCCTGGGCAGCATCGCCGCCGGCACCGGCCAGCCGGTGGAGATCGATCCGCGCGCGCAGCTCTACAGCGTCGGCATCGATGCCAGCTGGGAACTGGATTTCTTCGGCCGCCGCCGCCGCGCCAGCGAGGGCGCACTGGCCGATGCCCAGGCCGACGAGGCCGACCTCGCCGACACCCAGGTGCAGATCGCCGCCGAAGTGGGGCAGGCCTACCTGGGCTACCGCAGCACGCGTGCGCGCATGGCCGTGGCCCAGCGCAACCTGGAGGCTGCCCGGCAGACCCTTCAACTGACCCGGCAGCGCCGCGAGCGCGGCGCCGACGCCGACCTGCAGGTGGAACGCGCGCAGGCGCAACTGCAGCAACAGGAGGCGGTACTCCCGGACCTGCAGGCGCAGGCGCAGGTGGCGCTGGACCAGTTGGCGCTGATGATCGGCCGCGAGCCCGGCGCGCTCGATGCCGAACTGGCCGCCGACCGGCCGTTGCCGACGCTGCCGGCGACGGTGCCGGTGGACGATGCCGGCTCGCTGATCCGCCGGCGCCCGGACGTGCGCCGCGCCGAGCGCCAGCTGGCCGCCTCGTCGGCGAAGATCGGCGAAGCGCTGACCGCCTACTTCCCGCAGGTCACGCTGCTGGGCAACATCGGCATGGCCGCGACCTCGCCGGGCGATCTCGGCCGCGACGCCGTCAACAGCGTGGTGGCGCCGTTCCTGCGCTGGTCGATCTTCGATTTCGGCGGCACCCGCGCCAAGGTCGAGCAGGCCCGCGCCGGCAACGCCGCGCGGCTGGCCGCCTACGAAGGCACGGTGCTGGCCGCGCTGCAGGATGCCAACGGCGCCCTGGCGCGCTTTGGCGCCGCGCGCCAGCAGGCGTTGGCCGCGGACAAGGCCGCCGCCTCGGCCGATCGTTCCGCCGCGTTGCTGCAGCAACGCTATGCCGCCGGCGCCTCGTCGCTGATCGATGCGCTGGACGTGCAGCGCCAGCAGGCCTCCGCCCAGGACAGTGCGCTGCAGGCGCATACCCAGGTGCTGCTGCGCTACGTGGCCTTGCAGAAGAGCCTGGGCCTGGGCTGGGCGGCACCGGAGGCGCCGGCGTCCGCGCCAGCGCCAGCCACGGCGCAGTAAGCGCTTGCTGCTTTGACGAATCCCCAATCCCGACTCCCGAATCCCGCGCCGCCGCGCGGCGTGGCCGCCGCGGTATCGCCGACGCGGCGCCCACGGCTACACTGAGGCTCACCGCGCCGCGGTCGCCGCCGCAGCGGCGCTCCGCACGACGGCGTGCTTCACGGGGAATCACCGATGGCGTTGAGCGAAGCGAGAACCGACCATCTGCCGGCACCGCCGCCGGCCAAGGGCGCCGGCTATGTGTCCATCGCCGGCCTGCGCAAGGAATTCGACGGGTTCGTCGCGCTGGACGACATCGATCTGGACATCGGCCAGGGCGAGATCTTCGCGCTGCTCGGCGGCTCCGGCAGCGGCAAGTCGACGCTGCTGCGCTGCCTGGGCGGGTTCGAGCAGCCCAGCCGCGGCCGCATCGTGCTCGACGGCCAGCCGCTGGATGGGCTGCCGCCGTACCAGCGCCCGCTCAACATGATGTTCCAGTCCTATGCGCTGTTCCCGCACATGAGCGTGGAGCAGAACATCGCCTTCGGGCTGAAGCAGGACGGCCTGTCGCGCACCGCCATTGCCAGCCGCGTCGGCGAGATGCTGGAGCTGGTGCGGCTGGGCACGCTCGGCAAGCGCAAGCCGCACCAGCTCTCCGGCGGCCAGCAGCAGCGCGTGGCGCTGGGGCGCTCGCTGGCCAAGCGGCCGAAACTGCTGCTGCTGGACGAGCCGATGGGCGCGCTGGACAAGAAGCTGCGCTCGCAGATGCAGCTGGAACTGGTCTCCATCATCGAGACCTCGGGGGTGACCTGCGTGATGGTCACCCACGACCAGGAGGAGGCGATGACCATGGCCACGCGCATCGCGCTGATGGAGCAGGGCCGCATCCGCCAGGTCGGCACGCCGGGCGACATCTACGAGTCGCCGAACAGCCGTTTCGTCGCCGAGTTCATCGGCTCGGTGAACATGTTCGAGGGCCGCATCGGCGAGGACCATCCCGACCACGTGACCGTGTTGTGCCCGCAGTTCCCGGTGCCGATCTACATCAGCCACGGCATCACCGGCGTGGAAGGGCAGGAGGTGGCGTTCGCGGTGCGTCCGGAAAAGGTCTGGATCACCAAGGGCGAACCGGAGCAGACCTACAACAAGGCGCGCGGCACCATCGAGGACATCGCCTATTTCGGCAGCCACTCGATCTTCCACGTGCGTCTGCCCAGCGGCATCCGCGTGCAATCCAACTTCGCCAACCAGAAGCGCTGGGACAGCGAAGGCATGACCTGGGGCGACACGGTGTGGGTGTCGTGGGACGACAACGACGGCGTGGTGCTGACCGCATGAGCGCGCCCGTCGTCCCGGTGCCGCCGCAACCGACGCCACGGTTGCGCCTGCAGCAGCGCCTGCGCCTGGGCTCGCTGCCGGCGCTGCGCTGGCTGGTGATCGCCGCGCCGTACCTGTGGCTGCTGCTGTTCTTCGCGATCCCGTTCCTGATCGTGTTGCGCATCTCCTTCGCCGAGCAGGCGATCCGCAGCCCGCCGTACAGCGAACTGCTCGAAGTCCGCGACGGCGTGCTGACGCTGAAACTGACCCTGCAGAACTATCTGGCGCTGCTGCGCGACCACCAGTACATCGAGGCCTACTGGGGCTCGATCAAGATCGCCGGTATCTCCACCGCGCTGACCCTGCTGATCGGCTACCCGATGGCCTACGCGATCGCGCGGCTGTCGCCGTCGGCGCGCAACATCGCGATGATGCTGGTGGTGCTGCCGTCGTGGACCTCGTTCCTGATCCGCGTCTACGCCTGGATCGGCATCCTCGACAGCAATGGCGTGCTCAACCGGGCGCTGCTGGCGCTGGGCCTGATCGATGCGCCGCTGCATATCCTGTACACGCCGGTCGCCGCCTACATCGGCATCGTCTACTGCTATCTGCCGTTCATGGTGCTGCCGCTGTACGCGACCCTGGTCAAGCTCGACCAGCGCCTGCTCGAGGCCGCCTACGATCTCGGCGCGCCGCCGTGGAAGGCGTTCCTGACCGTGACCCTGCCGCTGTCGCGGCCGGGTATCGTCGCCGGCTGCATGCTGGTGATGATTCCGGCGGTGGGCGAGTTCGTGATCCCGGAGATGCTCGGCGGCCCGGACACGCTGATGATCGGCCGGGTGCTGTGGGGCGAGTTCTTCAACAACCGCGACTGGCCGACCGCTTCGGCGGTGGCGATCGCGATGCTGGCGCTGCTGATGGTGCCGATCCTGATCTTCAACCGCTACCAGCAGCGCCAGCTCGAAGGCGGGCAGGCATGAGCGGCGCGCGCGGCGGCATGGGCAGGGTATTGCGCTGGACCGTGCTGGGCGCCGGCTTCGCCTTCCTGTACCTGCCGATCCTGCTGTTGATGGTGTATTCGTTCAACGCCTCCAAGCTGGCGACGGTGTGGGCCGGCTTCTCCACCAAGTGGTACGGCGAACTGCTGCGCGACCGGCAGATCCTGCAGGCGGCGTGGATCAGCCTGAAGGTGGCGTTCTGGACCGCCACCGCGTCGATGGTGCTCGGCACGCTGGCGGCGATGGCGATGACCCGCTTCCGCCGCTTCCCCAGCAAGAACCTGTTCGGCGCACTGGTGACCGCGCCGCTGGTGATGCCGGAGGTGATCATCGGCCTGTCGATCATGATGATGCTGGTATCGATGGGCGGCGTGCTCGGCATCCCGCCCAAGGGCGTGATGGCGATCTGGGCCGCGCATGTCACCTTCACCCTGTCCTTCGTCACCGTGGTGGTGTCCTCGCGCCTGCAGGAACTGGACCGCTCGCTGGAAGAGGCGGCGATGGATCTGGGCGCCAACCGGCTCAAGGTGTTCTTCCTGATCACCGTGCCGATCATCGCCCCGGCGCTGGTGTCGGGCTGGCTGCTGGCGTTCACCCTGTCGCTGGACGACGTGGTGATCGCCAACTTCGTCGCCGGCCCGGATTCGACCACGCTGCCGATGACCGTGTTCTCCTCGGTGCGCATGGGCCTGAAGCCCAAGATCAACGCGCTGGCCACGCTGATGGTGCTGGCGGTGTCGATCGCCGCCGTCGTCGGCTGGTGGCTGATGGCGCGCAGCGAGAAACGCCGCCAGCGCGACATGCAGTTGGCGCAACAGCAGGGGGGATGATGTGTGCTGCTTTTCCGTGGAGCGGCGTCAGCCGCGACACGCATTGCCGGTAAGGCCTGTCGCGGCTTAGCCCGCTCCCACGGGATCTTGCGGCGAGCTTGCCTGCCTGTGCACTGTTGGAGGGACTCCAGTCCCGACGCATTGCGCCATCGGAGAGCACGGAGCGTCGCTCCTGGCGGCTGCATGACAGTCGACTCATACAGGCCACGCGGAACACTGTGAGCCATCGCGCTCTCTGGCATCGCCACGTCGCCGCAACGTCCACGGCGCTAGGCTGGCCGGACACTTTTCAGGAGTCCGCGCGATGCCTTACGACACCGTCAATCCGGCCAACGGCCAGGTCGAATACAGTCTCGAGCTGATGGATGCCGCCGCCGTCGAACAGCGCCTGGCCGGCGCGGCGCAGGCGTTCCCCGGCTGGGCGGCGACACCGCTGGAGCAGCGCGGCGCGCTGCTGCGCAAGGTCGGTGCGCAACTGCGCGAACAGCGCGACGCGATCCAGCGGGTGATGACCGCGGAAATGGGCAAGCTGCGCAAGGAGGCGCTGGCCGAACTCGACAAATGCGCCGCGGCCTGCGACTACTACGCCGAGCATGCGGCGGACTACCTGCGCGAGCAGGCGGTGGCCACCGATGCGCAGCGCAGCTACGTGCGCTACGAACCACTGGGCTGCGTGCTGGCGGTGATGCCATGGAACTTCCCGATCTGGCAGGTGTTCCGCTTCCTGGCGCCGGCGCTGATGGCCGGCAACGTCGCCCTGCTCAAGCACGCCAGCAACGTGCCGCGCTGCGCCGACGCGATCCGCAAGGTGCTGGCCGACGCCGGCGTGCCGGACGGGGTGTTCGACGTGCTGCACATCGACAACGACCAGGCTGCCGAGGTGCTGCGCGATGCGCGCGTGGCCGCGGTCACTCTCACCGGCAGCGAGCGCGCCGGCCGCTCCATCGCCGCCAATGCCGGTGGGCAGCTGAAGAAGTGCGTGATGGAGTTGGGCGGCAGCGACGCCTTCGTGGTGCTGGATGACGCCGACCTCGATGCCACCGTCGCCGCGGCGGTGAAATCGCGCTTCGACAACGCCGGGCAGACCTGCATCGCGGCCAAGCGTTTCGTGGTGGTGGAGGCGATCGCCGACGAATTCGTACGCCGCTTCGTCGCCGCCGCGGCCGAGCGCCGCCTCGGCGACCCGCAGGACGAGGCGACCACGCTGGCGCCGATGGCGCGCCAGGACCTGCGCGACGAACTGCACAAGCAGGTGCAGGCCAGCATCGCCAAGGGGGCCAAGCCGCTGCTCGGTTGCGAGCCGGAACGCGACAGCCACGCCGGCTATCCGGCCTCGATCCTCGACCAGGTGACGCCAGGCATGCCGGCCTACGACGAGGAACTGTTCGGCCCGGTCGCGGCGATCCTGCGCGTGGCCGACGAAGCCGAGGCGGTGCGCGTGGCCAACGACACCACCTTCGGCCTCGGTGGCAGCGTCTGGACCTGTGATCGCGCCCGCGGCGAACGCGTGGCCTGCCAGCTGCAGTGCGGCGCCGCCTTCGTCAACGCCATCGTCAAGAGCGACGTGCGCCTGCCGTTCGGCGGCATCAAGCGCTCCGGCTTCGGCCGCGAACTGGCCGAGCATGGCATCCATGAGTTCATGAACATCAAGTCGGTGTATGTGGCTTGAGTTGGGAATCGGGAATGGAGAATTGGGAATGGGAGAAGCGGCGGCGCCTGATGGCGCCGTCTGTCACGGATGATTGCTGCACGCCTAACGATGCAGCGTTACATCATGCCTGCGGCGCGCTGTCCATTCCCGATTCCCGTTTCTCCATTCCCGCCGCCGCTGCGCGGCGGCTCACAACCACCTCGCCCGCTTGAACGCCACATACAGCGCCACGCACACCGCGGCGACGCCGCCGACCATTAGTGGGTAGGCCCAGGGCCATTCCAGTTCCGGCATCTGTTTGAAGTTCATGCCGTACCAGCTGGTGATCAGGGTCGGGGCGGCGAGCAGGGCGGCCCAGGCGCCGAGGCGCTTGACCGTCTCGCCCTGGGCCAGGGTGACCAGCGACAGGTTCACGCTCAGCGCGGTGCCCAGCATTTCGCGCAGGGTGTCGATGGCGTCGTTGGTGCGCACCGCATGGTCGAGCACGTCACGCACGTACAGCCGCACTTCCTCGGCGATCAGCGGGCCGGGGTGGCGCTTGAGGTGCGCCAGCACGTCCTGCAGCGGCGCCACCGCCAGACGCATCTGGTTGAGTTCGCGCTTCAGTTCGTACAGACGGATCGCGGTGTCGCGCCGATACGACTCGGCGAAGATGTCCGCCTCCAGACGTTCCAGGCTCTGCCGGAAGGCGTCGAGGATCGGCTGGTAGTTGTCCACCACATAGTCCAGCACCGCGTACAGCGCGTAGGACGGGCCCAGTTTCATCAGCGAGGCCTCGCGTTCCAGCCGTTCGCGCACCGGCGCGTAGGGCAGCGAGGCGCCGTGGCGCACGGTCAGCAGGAAGCGCGCGCCGAGGAAGGCGTGGGTTTCGCCGTAGACGATGCGTTCGTCGATCACTTGCGCGGTGTGCACCGCCAGGAACAGCGAGTTGCCGAAAGCCTCGACCTTCGGCCGCTGGTGCGCCTTGCGGGTGTCCTCGATCGCCAGTTCGTGCAGCTGGAATTCCTCCTTGAGCTGCTGCAGTACCGCGTCGCCGGGCTCGTACATGCCGACCCAGACGAAGCCGTCGTCGTGGCCGGCCAGCACGTCGCTGATCTGCTCCAGGGCGATGTCGTGGCGGCGGCCGTGGCCGTCGTAGTGCACGCAGTTGATGACGCAGGCGGGATTGGCGGTCGCGGAGGCCATGGCGGGAGTGGGTTCGGCGGAGGCGCGCGTGGCGAGTGGCGCGACGGTATCAGGGCTGCGGGCGAGGGCGGGTGAGCGCCCAGGCCAGCGCCGCGTGCACCGGCAGCAGCAATGCGATCCATTGCAGGTTGAATTGCGGCTGCAGCATCGACAGCCAATGGATCAGCAGTGCGGCGCCGGCCAGCGCCACCACCAGCCACAGCAGCACGTCGAACCAGCGTCCGGGGCGGCGCCCGCGCAGCACGGCAATGCCGCCGACCAGCAGCGGCAGGCACAGCGGATCCAGCAGCAACAGGTTGCGGTTGCCCCAGGCGGCACGATGCTCGCTGAAGCCCCACAGGTACAGCAGGACCGCGCCGCCGAGCGCGCACAGCAGCCAGAACGGCAGCGCCAGCGCGGCCAGCCAGCGCGGGCGGCGGCCCAGCGCCAGCACCCCCGCCGCCGCGACCAGCCCCACCAGCAGCCATGGCCACCAGTGCCGCAGCTGTTCCGGCGGTTCCGGCGGCAGCCGCT
>NZ_AQOK01000745.1:0-1721 GCF_000364645.1 Xanthomonas sp. SHU 308
CGCCTGCACCAGCGGGCGGCCTTCGCTGTTGCGCACCTCGCTCAGGCTCTCGGCCAGGCGCATCGGCACGAAGGCCTCTTCCCAGCGCGACAGCGATTTGTCGGCGTACGGGCCCAGGCCCAGGTCGAAGCCCAGCCACATCCACGGTGCCGGCGAGGCCAGGCGGACCGATTCGCTGCGGTAGGTATTGCCGCGCGAGCGGCCGGACAGCTGCGCGTGCAGCGCGCCGCCCATGGCCCGGTCCAGCGCGTCGCGGACCATCGTGGCGCAGTTGGCGGTGTAGTAGTCGTAGCGGTAGCGCGCGTTCTCCGGGCGCGCGCGCCAGGCCAGCGCCTGCTGCAGCGCGCGTGCCTGCGCCGGGGCAAGGTCCAGCCACTGGATGTCGACGCCGCGGCCGGCTTCGCGGTATTGCTCCAGGTCCTCCTGCAGTGGCAGGGCGACCAGGTAGTAGCGCATGTCGCCGGCGGCGAAGCGGCCGACAAAGCCCGGTTCGCTGGGGTCGAAGAAACCGAAGTTGTACGAGGTGGCCTGGCCCGTGCGTGGGTCGAGCACCACGATGGCGTCGTGGCCAAAGCGCTCGAAGAACACTTCGCCGGGCTGCATCGTGGCCACGCCGATGCGCGGTGCGGGGTCGCTGGCGTCGGCTGGCGATCCTGTCGGCGCCGGCGGGGCGGCCAGCGGCGGCGGGGCCGCCGGATCCGCGGGCGGGGTCTGCGCAAAGGCCAACCCGGCCCACAGCGCCAGCAGCAGTCCCAGCCAGTACGCCGCGCGCGCGCGCGGCACGGTGCGCGCGCTCAAGCGCCGTCCTGCTCGGCGGGCGGCAGGATGGTGACGTGGAACGCCTGCACCCGGCGCGCGTCGGCCTTCGCCACACGGAACGCGAACCGCCCCAGGGTCAGTTCCTCGCCGGTCTCGGGCAGGTGCCCGATCGCCTCGGTGACCAGCCCGCCGACGGTGTCGTAGTCGTCGTCCGGGAAGTCGGCGCCGAAGCGCTCGTTGAAATCCTCGATCGGGGTCAGCGCATCCACCACGTACTGGCCGTCGGCCTGCGCAGCGATCAGCGAGGCTTCGTCCTCGGCGTCGTCGTGCTCGTCGTCGATGTCGCCGACGATCTGCTCCAGCACGTCCTCGATGGTCACCAGCCCGGCCACGCCGCCGTATTCGTCGACCACGATCGCCATGTGGTTGCGCGAGAGCCGGAACTCCTTGAGCAGCACGTTGAGCTTCTTCGACTCGGGAATCAGCACCGCCGGGCGCAGCAGTTCGCGCACCGTGCCGGGACCGTGGTCGGCGACCACGCCGCGCAGCAGGTCCTTGGCCAGCAGGATGCCGAGGATGTCGTCCTTGTTCTCGCCGTGCACCGGGAAGCGCGAATGGCCGGATTCGACCACCTGCTTCATCAGGTCGAGGAAGCGCGACTCCACCGGCAGCGACACCATCTGCGCGCGCGAGACCATCACGTCGCCGACGGTGAGTTCGGAGACCGACAGCGCGCCCTCCATCATGCGCAGCGTGTCGGCGGCGATCAGGCCATCGTGCTGCGCGTCGCGCAGCACCTCGACCAGATCGTCGCGGGTGTGCGGGTCGCCGGAGAACACCGAGGTCAGGCGTTCCAGCCAGCCGCGACGTTTTTCGTGGGATTCCGGGGAGGTACTACTCGGTCCGTCTTCTGACATGTTCTGTGGGTAGGCGCCCGGTCGAACGGGCGGTAGCCGCAAGTC
>NZ_AQOK01000746.1:0-472 GCF_000364645.1 Xanthomonas sp. SHU 308
GCATCGCGACGTCGGCGGCCCGCACCGGTCGGCCCGCCGGCGCGGGTTCAGCCGCCCTTGGCCGGCGTGTGCAGCGCGTCCGGTGCCGGTGCCGCGCCCGGCTCCTCGGGCAGGTCCAGGCTGTAGCTGCAGCCGGCCAGGGTCTTGCCGGGATGCGATTTCACCGTGGACACGCTGAGGATGATCGACTCGATCATCGGCTCGCCGGTCTTGGGATCGTGGACGTCGCGGCTGAGCACTTCGCGGCCGAACATGGCCTTCTCCGGTGTGTCCACCGCCGCTTCCAGATTCAGGCGCTTGGCCAGCGGCCGCGGGTCGGGCAGGTCCAGGATCGCCATCACGCTGGCGCCGGAGAAGGCGATGCGCTCGCTGCTGTAGCCGAACACCTGGATCGGCCGGGTCAGCGCGTACTCGGTCATGAACAGGTTGGACTGCGGCAGCGGCCGCCAGCCGTGCGCGACCGCCTTCAGCG
>NZ_AQOK01000747.1:0-1717 GCF_000364645.1 Xanthomonas sp. SHU 308
GCCAGCAGCGGCGCCAGTGCGGCGAAGTCGGCCACGTGCTGGCGGCATTCCAGCAGCGCCGGCAGGTCGATGGCCGGATCGGCGGTCGCGGTGGCGGCAGGCGTTGCAGTGGGCGACGCGGCAGGCGCTGCGACGGCAGCGGGGACGGCGCAGGCGAGCGCGAGCAGGACGAGCGAGGGACGGATCAACGCACGGAACCTCGAAGAAAAGCGGGGCTGCGGCGATCGCCGCGCGGCCACGTTACCGCCAGCGCCTGCGCTTGACCAGCGCGGGAGGTGGGCGATACACGAGCCCCTCTCCCCCCGGGAGAGGGGTTGGGGTGAGGGTCGGTCGCGACAGCGGGTGTGGGATCTCGGATCAACGCTCGCCGGCGTAGGGGTCGGAGACGCCGAGGTCGGCCAGGATCTCGCGCTCCAGTTGCTCCATCGCCTCGGCTTCCTTGTCGTCCTCGTGGTCCCAGCCGAGCAGGTGCAGCACGCCGTGCACGGTCAGGTGCGCATAGTGCGCGTTGAGCGGCTTGTCCTGTTCGGCGGCCTCGCGCGCCACCACCGGTGCGCAGATCACCAGATCGCCGAGTAGCGGCAGCTTGACGCCCTTCGGCAACCCCTCGGGCAGTTCGGCCGGGAAGCTGAGCACGTTGGTGGCGTAGTCCTTGCCGCGGTAGTGCTGATTGAGGGCGCGGCCTTCGCGGTCGTCGACCAAGCGGATCGCCAGGTCGGCCTCGCGGATGCGGCCCTTCAGTGCCGCGGCGACCCATTTGCGGAAGCTAGTCGCCGCCGGCAGCCCGGCACGGGGCAGGGCGTAGCTGACGCCGACATCGAGGCGGACGGGACCTTTGGTCATGGCGGAACGGCCGGGTGCTGCGGTGGGGGCCACAGTATCGCGCTAACGCGCGCTCAGGGCGACGCCCAGTCGCCGGCGTCGTAGGCGATCTCGATCACAGCGGCATTGCCTGCCGCGCGGTCGATGCCAGCGTCTGCGGCGGATTTGCTGCAGTTGAAGCCCTGGTAGAGGGTGCTCTGGCGGACGAGCTGCAGTGCCGCCTGTTCCGGCTTGCCGTTCGGGTCGATCTGGATGGTCGGTGTCGCGCAGCCGCCGACATTGGTCACCTGGATGGCGGGCACGAGCGCGCGCGCCGCCTGGTCGGCGAGGGTGTCGAAGGCATCCGGTCCGATGTCCTGCGCAGCGGCCGACACGCGCACCTTGAAGTAGTAGAGCTGTTTGTAGAACAGATAGCCGTTGGAGCGGGCCGGTGCATCCTCCGGGTCGAGGCGCAGTTCCATCCGCAGCTTTTCTCCGGGCACACGTTGGGCCTCGGCGATCGCCGCGACCAGCGCCTTGTCCAGGGCGCTGGCGGCCTTCGGCGCCGGTTCGACGACGATGCCCAGCTCGAACCGTTGCGCGCCCAGTTCGTGCAGTTCCGCGTAGGTGCCGCCGGAGACCGCTGCGGCCAGATCGGCACGGAAGCCCGCCATGCCGTCGGCGATGGCCCGCGCCGATTCCTTTTGTCCGGCGGGATAGACGAACACGTTGATGGTCAGTTCCGGATGGCCTTTCAGCACGTAGAGGAAGCCGGCGCCGGCGGCCCTGGCGGCCGGGTCGTACTTGCTGCTGCGCAGGCTGAAGTCGCCCACGGTGTCGGGAGCGACCACGTAGCTGGTTTCGACGAAGGGGCGCGCCGGTGTTGCTGCGGGCGGCGCAGCCGTGGCGGCTGCCA
>NZ_AQOK01000748.1:0-5288 GCF_000364645.1 Xanthomonas sp. SHU 308
ATCGGCCAGAGCAGACAGGCGAACGACGACGATCGCTGGAACATGGCACCTCCCCGTGCACGGCAGCAGCATCGCAGTGTACGTCGGTCACTGCCGCGTGGTGCGTGGGGTCGCTACGGAGTGCCGCGACAGGCGTGCAGCAGCAGGCTCAGGTCACGCATGCGACCAGGAACAGCAGCGGGGTCTTTTCGTCGTCGACGCGGTAGGCCAGGCTGCCCATCGGGCCTCGCTGGCACTGCGGATTGTCGCGCCGGATGTCCACCGTGGCGGCGAAGCGCCCCGACGCGGGCAGCCACACCGCGGCCTGGCCGTGTTCGAGCAGTTGGCCGACGAGGTAGAAGCTGTCCGCTGGCACCTTTGCGTAGGCCAGCGCATTGCAGCCGAAGCGGTCGCGCGTCACGCCGGCGCCTTCGGCCGCATCCAGCAGCGCCTGCGCCCTGGTGCCGGCGATCCAGGCCAGGCGTTGCGCTTCGTTGCCGTGCGGCGCAGTCGGCGAAGTACGGGCGATCGCCGCGGCGCGCTCAAGCACATCGCGCTGCAGGCCGATGCTGGCGGTGTCCTGCACGATCGACACGCACGGCGGGGTCAGCGATTGCGCCAGGGCGATGCGCTGCGGCGGCGGGTCCTGCGCCGGCGGCGGATCCTGCGGCTGGCCGCTGGCGCCGCCGGCCACGCAAAGCAGCGCTGCCAGCAGGCCGGGCCAGGGCCGGATCATGCGGACGGGCCGCTGGCGCGGTCGACCACGTCGCGCTTCTCGTAGGCGTTGACGATGCGCGCCACCAGCGGATGCCGGACCACGTCGCGCGCCTCGAAGAAGGTGAAGCTGACTCCGTCCACCTCGTGCAGCACTTCGATGGCATCGCGCAAGCCGGACTTGACGTGCTTGGGCAGGTCGATCTGGGTCAGGTCGCCGGTGACCACCGCGGTGCTGCCGAAGCCGAGGCGGGTCAGGAACATCTTCATCTGCTCGATGGTGGTGTTCTGCGCCTCGTCCAGGATCACGTAGGCGTCGTTGAGGGTGCGTCCGCGCATGTACGCCAGCGGCGCGATCTCGATGACGTTCTTCTCCAGCAGCTTGACCACCTTCTCCACGCCCAGCATCTCGTACAGCGCGTCGTACAGCGGGCGCAGGTAGGGATCGACCTTCTGGGTGAGGTCGCCGGGCAGGAAGCCCAGCTTCTCGCCGGCCTCCACCGCCGGGCGCACCAGGATCAGCCGCTGCACCCGCGATTCGTTCAGCGCTTCCACCGCGCTGGCCACGGCCAGGAAGGTCTTGCCGGTGCCGGCCGGGCCGATGCCGAAGTTGATGTCGTGGGTGGCGATCTGGTGCAGGTACTTGGCCTGGTTGGCGCCGCGGCCGCGCACCGTGCCGCGCCTGACCTTGATCGCCACGTCCTGCGGCTGGTACGCGCGCTGCGTCACCTGGTCGACGTTGGACTGGTTGAGCCGCAGGTGGATTTCCTGGTCGTCGAAGGCGACGTGGTCGGCCTCGGCGTACAGCGCCTGCAGCAGGTGCTCGGCCGCCGCCACCGCCTGCTCCGGCCCGGTCACCCGGTACACGTTGCCGCGGTTGGAGATCTCCACGCCCAGGCGCAGTTCGATCTGCCGCAGGTGCGCATCGAACGGGCCGGCCAGGTTGGCCAGGCGCTCGGTGTCGGCGGGATCCAGGGTGAAGTCGCGTTGCGCGGGGGTGGTCATGGCGGGCGCGCGCCGCCAGCGGCGACGTCGAAAAAAAGAGGGGCGCAAAGGGTAGCGCGCGGCGCGTAGCCGGGCCAGTGAAGGGCGCGCGGCGGCGACGTCGGCGTCGGCCCGCCGGTGCGGTCGAGGTACGCCTTGCGGATCTGCAAGCGCACGTGCCCCGCCATCGCCCGGACCTGCGCGTCGCGGCGATGGCAACGTTGTCCACAATGCATGTGGATCGATCGTCCAAAAGCCTGTGGACAACCGCGCGAACGCCTTGCCACGCAAGGCGCCGCCCTGTGCTGGCGAAAAAATCGCACCCGTGCGGCCGGCGATGCATCCGTGGCAACGGCGTTCGTCTTTTCCGGGATCGGTTATGACGTGCCTTGGCGGCGATCACCATCGCCAGCGCCGTCTCAACGCCGCGCGTCGCGCGCCCGCATCCAGGCGTCCGCAATCGCGCGTGCACCGGCGGGGTCGTCCGCGACCAGGATCAGGTGCCCATGGTGGTCGCTGTACTGCACGGCGATGTTGATGCCGGCGGCGCCGAGCATGCCGGTCAGCAGGCCGAGCTGTCCCGGCGTGTCCTGGTCCAGGCGCAGGCTCACTACCGGGTGTTCGGCGGCCACGTGGAAACCGTGCGCGCGCAAGGTCTCGCTTGCCGATGCGGCGGCATCGAACAGGAAGTGCGCGACCGCGCGCCCGTCCACACGCCACACGCCGCCGCCTTCGATGCTGATGCCGGCCGCGCCGAGTGCCTGGGCCATGGCGGACAGGGCGCCGGGGCGGTCTTCGAGGTGGATTTCGACGTCCTTCATCGCGCGGCCTCCGGCGGCTCGCCCGGGCGCACGATCGTCGCCTCGCAACGCACCGGCATGGCGCAGCTGTTGGCGATGAAGCACTGCGCGTGGGCCTGTGCGTGCAAGGCCTGTGCGCGGAGCGCGTCGCTGTCCGCCGCGATGGTCACGCGCGGCGCCAGCGCCACCTCGCGAAAGCGTCCGCCGTGGCCGGGGCGCATCTCCAGCCAGCCCTGGGCCTGGTCCTCGTAGGCCAGCACCTGGATGCCGGCATGCGCGCACAGGGCCAGATAGGTGAGCATGTGGCAGGCGGCGAGAGCGCCGACGAACAGATCTTCCGGATTGTGCAGCGCCGGGTCGCCGAGGAAGAGCGGGTCGGCGCTGCCTGGCAGTGCCGCCTTGCCGGGAATCTGCAGCGTGTAGTCGCGGCCATAGTGGCTGTAGTCGGCGGTGCCGTTGCCGCGGTTGCCGGTCCAGCGCAACTGCGAAGCGTAGTGGTGCAGCGTGTCGGTCATGCGTCTGCCTCGTGTGGGGAGCAGGCAAGGTAGGCGCCAGCGTGGCGGCATGCTTCGTCTACAATCGAAGCATGAGCGAGGACACCCTGCTTGCACGTGCCGCCTTTCTGCTCGGCGACCCGGCGCGCAGTCGCATGCTGGCGGCACTGATGAGCGGACAGGCGCGCACTGCCAGCGAACTGGCGCTGGACGGCGCGGTGGCGCCGTCGACTGCGAGCCGGCACTTGTCGCAACTGGTCGACGCCGGCTTGCTCGCGGTGGCGCGCCAAGGGCGACACCGCTATTTCCGTCTGGCCGGCGCAGACGTCGCCGCGGCGGTCGAGGCGATGATGGGACTGGCGCCGCCGCCGATGACGCGGCGGGTCGGCCCGGCGGATCCCGGTCTGCGCCGGGCGCGGGTGTGCTACGACCACCTTGCCGGCGAACTGGCGATCCGCTGGCGCCAGCAGATGGAAGCGCGCGGGCATCTGCTGTGCAGCGACGGCATGGCCTTGAGCGCATCCGGCGCCGCCTGGTGCGCGGCGATCGGCATCGACGTGGCGGCGCTGCGTGCGTCGCGGCGGCCGCTGTGCCGGCCGTGCCTGGACTGGAGCGAGCGCCGCGACCACGTCGCCGGTGCGCTGGGCAGCGCCTTGCTCCGGTATCTCTTCGACACCGGCCTGGCCTGGCGCGTGCCGGATTCGCGGGCGGTGCAGATCGGCCCGCGCGGCGAGCGCTTCCTCAGCGCGCTCGACTAGCGCGCGCCCGGCGCCGCTCAGGCCGCGGCGTCGTCCTCGGCCAGGTGCAGGCGGCCGCGCAGCGAATTGCTCAGCGCCTCGGTGATCGTCACCTCGACGAACTGGCCGATCAGGCGCGGATGGCCGGGGAAGTTCACCGAGCGCATGTTCTCGGTCTTGCCGGTCAGCTCGGCCGGGTTCTTCTTCGACGGCCCTTCCACCAGCACGGTCTGCACGCTGCCGATCATGCTCTGCGAGATCTGCTGCGCATGCGCGTTGATGTGCGCCTGAAGCCGCGCCAGCCGCGCATGCTTGACCGCCTCGGGCGTGTCGTCTTCCAGGTCGGCGGCGGGCGTGCCCGGGCGCCGCGAATAGATGAAGGAAAAGCTCTGGTCGAAACCCACGTCCTCGATCAGCTTCATGGTCTTGTCGAAGTCGGCGTCGCTCTCGCCGGGAAAACCGACGATGAAATCCGAGCTGATCGAGATGTCAGGACGCACCGCGCGCAGCTTGCGGATCTTCTGCTTGAACTCCAGCGCGGTGTAGCCGCGCTTCATCGCGCTGAGGATGCGGTCGCTGCCGGCCTGCACCGGCAGGTGCAGATAGTTGGCCAGCTGCGGCACGTCGCGGTAGGCCTCCACCAGCGAATCGCTGAATTCCAGCGGGTGCGAGGTGGTGAAGCGGATGCGGCCGATGCCCTCTATCTGCGCGATGCTGCGGATCAGCAGACCCAGGTCGGCATGCTGCGTCTCCTCGCCGGCCTCGGCGTCGGCGTAGGGGCCGCGGTAGGCGTTGACGTTCTGGCCGAGCAGGTTGATCTCGCGCACGCCCTGTGCGGCCAGTTGCGCGACTTCCACCAGCACGTCCTCGAACGGGCGGCTGATCTCCTCGCCGCGGGTGTAGGGCACCACGCAGAACGAGCAGTATTTGGAGCAGCCTTCCATGATCGACACGAAGGCCGAGGGGCCTTCGGCGCGCGGCTCCGGCAGGCGGTCGAACTTCTCGACCTCGGGGAAGCTGATGTCCACCTGCGACTTGCCCGATTCGCGCCGCGCGCGGATCAGCTCCGGCAGCCGATGCAGGGTCTGCGGGCCGAACACCAGGTCCACGTAGGGCGCGCGCTTGACGATGGCTTCGCCTTCCTGCGAGGCCACGCAGCCGCCGACGCCGATGATCACCGGCTTGCCGCCGGCCTTGAGCGCCTTCCAGCGGCCGAGCTGGCTGAATACCTTCTCCTGCGCCTTCTCGCGGATCGAGCAGGTGTTGACCAGGACCACGTCCGCTTCTTCGGGGTTGTCGGTCAGTTCCAGGCCTTCGGACGCGGCGAGCACGTCGGCCATCTTGGCCGAGTCGTACTCGTTCATCTGGCAACCGTGGGTCTTGATGTACAGCTTGCCGCGCACCGGCGCGGGTGCGGCGGCGGTGCCGGCGGAGGGCAGGGGATGCAGGACGGTCCCGGGCATGGCGCTTAATCCAGGCGGGTGGAAAGGAAGCCGGCTAGTTTACCCCTGCCTGCGCGCCAGCGCAGGACGCTAGCCCGCGGCGGCATCCACCGCCAGCGCGCGCTGCACCGCCGGCCG
>NZ_AQOK01000749.1:0-1686 GCF_000364645.1 Xanthomonas sp. SHU 308
GCATCGGCCTCGCGCTGGCGCCACTGCCGGGTAGCGGCGTAGCCGTCCAGCACCGGCATCTGGCAGTCCATCATCACCAGGTCGTACGGCTGCCGCGACAACTGCGCCAATGCGGCGGCGCCGTCCTCGACGCTGTCGGCGTGGTGGCCGAGCGATTCCAGCAGCCGCCGCGCCACCATCAGGTTGACCGGATTGTCCTCGACCAGCAGCAGGCGGTAGCCGCTGCGCGGCGGCGGCGCGTCGGCCACGACGGTCGTCGGTTCCGCGGCGCGGGCCGGTGCGGGGGTGTCCATGACGTCCGTCGCGAAGGCGTCGTGGTAGAACGCGTCGGCGGTGTCGGCGCCATCGCCAGCGGTCTCGCTGGCCAGGCTCGGCGTCGCCGGGGCCAGCGCCAGCATGCTGCGCAGGTCGATGTCCGCCGCCTGCCGCGACAGCAGCGCGCCGTGCGCGCGGATTTCCTCGGGAATGTCGGCCTCGCCATACAGCCAGATCAGCCGCGCGGTCTGCGGCGCCGGCAGGCGCGCCACCGCCCGTTGCAGGGCGCGCGCGCTCTGCCGCAGCCCGTCCAGGTCGCCGATCACCAGATCGTGGGTCGGGCGCACGCTACCGCCACTGCCGTTGCCGCGCAGCCGCTCCAGCGCCTCCTGGGTCGAATCGACCTTGCTCACCTGCACGCCCCAGTTCGGCAGCAGCACGCTCAGGCGCTGCTGCAGGCGCTGGTCGGCGCCGACCAGCAGCGCATGCAGCCGCGGCAGGCCGCCCGGATTCTGCGGCAGGTCGCCGATCACCTTCAGCAGCGGGATCTCGAACCAGAACGTGGCGCCCTGGCCCTGCCGCGACGCCACGCCGATGCGTCCGCCCATCAGTTCGACGATGCGCTTGCAGATGGTCAGGCCCAGCCCGGTGCCGCCGTACAGGCGGGTGGTGGAGGCGTCGGCCTGGGTGAAGGCCTGGAACAGGTGCTCCTGGCGCTCGGCGCTGATGCCGATGCCGGTGTCGCGCACCTCGAAGCGCAGCAGGTGCTGTGCCGGGGTTTCGCCGAGCCGGCGCACGCCCAGGTCGATGCCGCCGCGCGCGGTGAACTTGACCGCGTTGCCGAGCAGGTTGCTCAGCACCTGGCGCAGGCGCACCGGGTCGCCTCGCACCGGCAGGCGCACCGCCGGGTCCAGTTGCAGCGTCATGCGCAGGCCCTTGGCCTCGGCCGCGCGCTGCATCAGCTCCAGCACGCCGTCGAGCAGTTCGCGCAGGTTGAAGGTGGTGATCTCCAGCTCCAGCCGGTTCGCTTCCAGCTTGGAGTAGTCCAGGATGTCGTCGACGATGCGCAGCAGTTGCAGCGAGGAGGTGTTGGCCGCGCGCAGCATCTCGCGCTGGTCCAGGCCGAGCGGGCCGCGCCCGATCAGTTCCAGCATCGGGATGATGCCGTTGAGCGGGGTGCGGATCTCGTGGCTCATCGTCGCCAGGAACTCGCCCTTGGCCAGCACGGCGGCCTCGGCGGCCTGCTTGGCCTGCAGCAGTTCCTGTTCCAGCCGCTCGCGCACGTGCACGTCGTGCTGCAGGGCGTTGCGCTCGGACTCGGCCAGCGCGGCACGCGCCAGCGCCGCATCCAGGCGTTCGATCTGCTGGCGCGCGCGGCAGCCAGCCAGGGTGGCCAGCGCGGCGGCGGCGGCCATGCACAGCGGCGCCAGC
>NZ_AQOK01000750.1:0-220 GCF_000364645.1 Xanthomonas sp. SHU 308
CCCGGCCTCGGCGGCCAGGTCGACGGCGCGGCGGCCGCTCTGGTCCGGCTGCGCCGGCGCCACGCCCAGCTCCAGCAGGCGCCGGATCAGCCCGGGGGCGACGTGGTCGGCGGTGCAGGCCAGCAGGATCGCGTTGCGGCCATCGCCATCGACCGCAACCAGGTCAGGCTTGTGCGGCAGCAGCCGTTCCAGCACCGCCACGCGGCCGTGGCGGGCGGGT
>NZ_AQOK01000751.1:0-743 GCF_000364645.1 Xanthomonas sp. SHU 308
CCAGCGCATCGCGCGCTTCCAGGTTGGCGCCGGCGCCGAGCAGGGCCTGCACGATCTCCACGTGGCCGGCCTGCGCCGCCTCGTGCAATGCGCTGCGGCGCTGGCGATCGCGCGCGTCGACCCGCGCCTTGTGCTTGAGCAGCAACTGCACGCCGGCCGGATCGTCTTCCTCGGTACCGGCTGCGGCCAGCAGCACCGGGCTGGCCTCGGCCGGCTCCGGCTTGGCGCCGCGCTCGAGCAGGAACTTGGCCATGCGCCAGTTGCCGACCTGGCAGGCCACCGCCAGCGGGGTCAGGCCGTCGCGGTTGGCCGCGTCCAGTTCGGCGGCGGCGTCGCGCAGCAGCGCGGCCACGCCCGGGTCGGAGCTGCGCGCGGCGTGATGCAGCGGGGTGTTGCCGTCGCCGTCGCTGGCGCGCGGGTCGGCGCCGTTGGCGAGCAGGGTCATCACCGCCTCCGGGCGGCCATGCCAGCTGTCGCGGGTGGCGGCCAGCAGCGGGGTCATGCCCAGGTGCGGGCGATTGACGTCGACCCCGCGCACGATCAGTTCGCGCAGCAGGCGCAGGTCCGGCAGCACCGCGGCCAGCACCGGCAGGCTGCGCTGGTCGCGCCACTCGGCGGCGGGCAGCGCATGCGGATCGGCGCCGGCCTGCAGCAATTGCAAGGCGCGATCGACGCGGCCCCCGCGGGCGGCGTCGTACAGCGCCGCATGCAGTTCGTCCTGCGCCGGCGGCGGCTCGTCCGCG
>NZ_AQOK01000752.1:0-5934 GCF_000364645.1 Xanthomonas sp. SHU 308
CGGCCGCGACCGCGGTGCGCTTGGCGGGCTGCCGCTGCGGACGCGCCGTCACCTTGGCCGCACGCGGCGCGTTGCCCGTGGCAGGCGGCGCCGTTGCCGCACGCACGCCGGCGTTGTCGATCTTGAACAACGCCACGGTGTCGCTGAGCTGGCCGGCTTGTTCCTCCATCGAGCGTGCGGCGGCGGTGGCTTCTTCCACCAATGCGGCGTTCTGCTGAGTGGCCTCGTCCATCTGGGTGACGGTCTGGTTGACCTGCTCGATCCCCGACGCCTGCTCCTGCGAGGCCGCCGAGATCTCGCCCATGATGTCGGTGACGCGTTGCACCGAGGCCACGATCTCGCTCATGGTGCGGCCGGCCTGATCGACCAGCGCCGAGCCCTCGGCCACGCGCGTGACCGAGTCGTCGATCAGCGTCTTGATCTCCTTGGCGGCGCCGGCCGAGCGTTGTGCCAGGGTGCGCACTTCGCTGGCGACCACGGCGAAGCCGCGGCCCTGGTCGCCGGCGCGCGCCGCTTCCACCGCCGCATTCAAGGCCAGGATATTGGTCTGGAAGGCGATGCCGTCGATGACGCTGATGATGTCGGCGATCTTCTTCGACGAGGCCTCGATCCCGCTCATGGTCTGAACAACCTGGCCGACCACGTTGCCGCCCTGTGAGGCCACAGAAGCCGCGCCCACCGCCAACTGGTTGGCCTGACGCGCGTGCTCGGCGTTCTGCTTGACCGTGGAGGTCAGTTCCTCCATCGACGCGGCGGTTTCTTCCAGGCTCGCCGCCTGCTGCTCGGTGCGGCGCGACAGGTCGTCGTTGCCGGCGGCGATCTCGGTCGAGGCCGCGTTGATGCTGACCGCCGCGGTCTGGATGCGACCAACGATGCCGGTCAGCTGTTCGACGGTGGCGTTGGCGTCGTCGCGCATCCGCGCAAACACGCCGTGGAACTCTCCATCCATGCGCGCGGTGAGATCCCCGGCGGCGATGGATTGCAGCAGGGCCGACAGCTTGCCCAGGTTGTGGTCGCTGACCTCCATCATCGCGTTGAGGTCCTGCACCATCAGCCGGAAATCGTGCTGGAAGTGCGCCGCATCGCCGCGGGCGCTGAAGTCGCCGGCGGCGGCGGCCGCGGCCAGGCGCTTGATCTCGGTGTTGATCGCCAGCAGGCTGGCCTTGGCCGCGTCCATCGATTCGTGCAGCACCGCGCGGCTGCCGGGCAGGCGGCGGGCGTCGCGGCGCAGGTCGCCGTTGGCGTATTCGTTGAGCACGCCGATGGCATCGACGATGGCGTCCAGATGCTCGAACATCATGGTGTTGATGCCCTTGCTCAACTCGCCGTACACGCCCGGGAAATCCAGCGGCATGCGGTGGCTGATGTCCTTGTCGGCATGCAGTTCGATCATCAACGCCGTTTCGCCGGAGAAGCGCTGCAACTGCCGCTGCATCGCGTCCATCGCCAGCAGCAGGCGTCCCGGCTCGTCGCGGGCGTTGGTCGTGACGTCGTTGTCCAGGCGGCCGCTGGCGATGGCCTCGGCGGCACGCGTGGCGCGGTTCAGCGGCATGGTCAGGCTGCGGGTGATCGCCCAGGCCAGGAAGACGCTGACGACCAGGACGGCCACTCCACCTGCGATGAGCATGTTGCGGCCGCGCGCCATGGCGCGCGTTGCCGTGGCGTAGGCGTCGTGCGTCTGCTGTTCCTGCAAGGCGACGTTCTGGCGGATTTTCGCTTGCCACGCCAGCGTGGCCGGGCGCGAACGCTCGCTCAGCAGTGTCTGCGCCTCGGCGTTGCGCCCGGCGTTCGCCAGGTCGATCACCTGATTGTTGAGGGTGCGCGCGATATCGCGCGCCGCATCGATGTCGGCGCGCAATTTGACCACGCTTGCACTGGTTGCGGGAAACTTTTCCAGTTCGTTGCGCAGGTCGCTATAGCGTTGGCGCTTATCCTTGATCTCGGCGAGCGCCTGCTGGTTGAGATCCTCGCTGGTCACCATGGACAGTGTGCCGAGTGCGACCAGGATGTTTGAGTTGGCATCGAGCATGCCGTTGCTGATCCGCATCTTCTCGACGTTGACCTTGACGATGCTGTCCAGTTCATGGCGCGCGCCTGCCATGGATAAAAGGCCGGCCGCGACAAGCAGGCAGGACAGCAGGATCAGCAGGCCGAAGGCACCGCCGAGGCGGCGTCCCACGTTGTAGCGTTGCAGAAAGGCATTCATGTCGACCTCTTCGTTGACGGTGTCCCTGGGGCGTCCAGGTCCTTGTCCCTACAGACTCCGGCTGCGTTCACGTGACCGGAGGGGTGGGCGTGGCGGTCAGAAAAGTGAAGAAAGGAAACCCAATGTCGTGCCGTACAACATGCCGCCATCGCTCGAAGGTGATATCGGCGTGACGGCGTAGTTCTCGATGCGTCGTTGGTCGTAAGACGCTTCCCGACGCTGTCTGATTCATTTCCCTACACGGCTCCTCAAGCGGTGAGCGGCTGCCACTGGGTGCCGATCGCGTCGGCGAGGGCCTGCGCGTTCGGTTGGGACGCCTGCGTGGCATGCGACGTTGCAGCAGTGGCCGAATGGCCGGCCACCACCGCGGCGACGAAGGCCGGGGCAGGGGCGGCATGCGCGGCATGCTGTTCCAATCGGAACACGGCCACCGCGTCGCTCAGCTGCGCCGCCTGGTCCTCCATCGACCGCGCCGCCGCCGTGGCTTCTTCGACCAGGGCAGCGTTCTGCTGGGTGCTCTCGTCCATCTGCGTGACGGTGCGGTTGACCTGCTCGATGCCGGCGGACTGCTCCTGCGAGGCCGCGGAAATCTCGCCCATGATGTCGGTGACGCGGCCCACCGAGGCCACGATCTCCTGCATGGTCTGGCCGGCGCGCTGTACCAGTTCCGCGCCGGTGGCGACGCGGCCGACCGAGTCGTCGATCAGACCCTTGATCTCCTTGGCGGCGTTGGCCGAGCGTTGCGCCAGCACCCGCACCTCGCTGGCGACGACCGCGAAACCGCGGCCCTGTTCGCCGGCGCGTGCGGCTTCCACCGCGGCGTTGAGCGCCAGGATGTTGGTCTGGAAGGCGATGCCGTCGATCACCGAAATGATGTCGGCGATCTTCTTCGATGCGGTCTCGATGCCGCTCATGGTGTCCACCACCTGGCCGACCACCGCGCCGCCTTGCGAGGCGACCGCGGCGGCGCCGGCGGCGAGCTGGTTGGCCTGCCGTGCATGCTCGGCGTTCTGCTTGACCGTGGCGGTCAGCTCTTCCATCGAGGCGGCGGTTTCCTCCAGGCTGGCGGCCTGCTGTTCGGTGCGCTGCGACAGGTCGCTGTTGCCCTGGGCGATTTCGGTGGCGGCGCTGTGGATGTCGCCGGCGGCGCGCTGGATGCGGCCGACGATGTCGGCCAGGCGCTCGGCGGTGCCGTTGGCGTCGTCGCGCATGGTGGCGAAGATGCCGTGGAAGTCGCCGTGCATGCGCGCGCCGAGATCGCCGTCGGCCAGCGCGCTGAGCAGCCGCGAGACCTCGGCGATGCTGATCGCGTTGGCGTCGAGCAGGCCGTTGAGTTGCTGCGCCAGCATCAGGAAGAAGCCCTGCTTGCCGGTGCGGTCGATGCGCTGCGACAGGTCGCCGGCGGCGGCGCTGCGCACCACCGCGGCCACTTCCGCTTCCACGCGGGTCTCGGCGGTGCGGTCGCGCCATTCGCAGACGAAGCCCAGGTGCGCGCCCTCGGCATTGCGGATGGCGGAAATCTCCTGGGCGATGCAGACCTCGCGGTAGCGCACCTCGCGCTGCGCCGCGCCCTGCCGATCCAGCCGCTGGTAGATCTCCGCGTCCTGCGAATTGCCGACTTCCAGCAGCGCCACCGATTGGCCCAGCAGCGGCGCAGAACGGTCGAACGCCGGCGCGCAGGCGCGGATGTCCTCGGCGTGGGTCTGCAGCAGGGTCTGCAGCGCGGTGTTGGCGTAGATGATGGTCAGGTCGGGATCGGCGATGTACATGCCAGTGGACGCGTTGTCCAGGGCGGTGCGGATGCGCAGGTTCTCCGCGGCGACGCTGCGCTCGCGTTCGATGCGCTCGCGCAGTTCGCGCTGCATCCGCGCCAGCGCCGCCATCAGGCTGCGCCCGTGCCTGGCCGCGACCGGGATGGGCTGGTCCAGGCGGCCCTCGGCGATGTGCTGGGCCGCGTCCATCGCCACCCGCGGCTCGCCGCCGAGCAATTGCGCGACCGAGCGCAGGATCCAGGCCGCGGCGGCGGCCAGGCACAGCACGGCCACCAGCACCGCGCCGGCCTGCTGCCAGGTGGCGCGCTGGCTCTGCTGTTCGGCGGCTTTGCGGCTCTGCTCGTTCAGCGCCAGGATGCTGTCGCTGATCGTGTCCATCTCGGCTTCCAGCCGCTTGAACTGCGCGGTGAAGTCGGCATAGGCGGCACTGCTGTCGCCCTGCGACTCGGCCAGCGTCACCACCTTGTCGGCGGCGGCGATGTAGCGCTGCAACGCCGGTCCCGCCGCATCCAGTTGCGCGCGCAGGGTGCCGTCCAGCGGCAGCTTCTGGTTGTCGTCCAGCGCCTTGCGGAACTCGCCGGCGTGTTCGCCCAGCGCCGCGCGCGCCGCCTTGACCCCGTCCGCATCCTGGTGCGCCGCCGCCAGCAGCGCAGCGGTGACGTCGCCACGCAGCGCGTCGTGCATCATGTCGGCCTGCATGTGGTTGCGCAGCGCGTCCGAGGACACGACCTGCGCGGCGACCGAGCGCAGCAGCCCCTGCTGCGCGCCGTAGCCGACCCCGCCCAGCGCGAGCAGGGCGAGCACCGCCACCAGCACCAGGATCCCGAGCATATGCATGATTTTCATCGGTGTGGCCCGATCAGAAACGGAAGGACAGGCCCGCGCCGAGCGCGTGGTCCGGCGAACGGTCGTTGAGGCCGCGGCTGTACACCACGTCCAATTGCACGTCCTGGGTGAGCAGCCAGGCCGAGCCGACGTCGAGCAGGGCGACGGTGCCGCCGTCGTCGGCATGCGCGATCTGCGGCAGGGCCAGCTCCACGAACGAGCGGGTGCGGTCGTTCCAGGCCTTGCCCAGCACCACGCCGAAGATGCCGGCGGTGTAGCGATGCCCGCCGTCGCCTTCGTCGCGGATCACGCCCGGCATCATGCCCAGGGACACGCTGTCGCTGAGTTCCCATTCGGCCACCAGGCGGAACGAGGGGCGTGCGCCGCTGCCGCGTACGTTGCGCGCGCCGCTGGGCAGGTCCACGTGCAGCAGCCAGGCCAGCGAGGCGCCGCCGATCTCGCCGGCCAGGTGGTGCTTGAGGCCCAGCGAGATGTCGGAGAAGCCGGAGACGTCGCCGCCGACGGGGACGTCGATGGTCTGCCAGCCGTCGGTCTCCAGGCGCAGCTCCCAGGTCGGGCCGATGCCGTAGCGGAACAGGGTGGGCGTGGCATAGCCGTCGACATCGCCGTCGCGTTCCCAGGCCACGCTGGTTTCCACCTGCAGGCGGCGGTCGCCGACGGTGAGGCTGGATTCGACGAAGTCCGGGCGATCGGTGGCGATCGGCTCGGCCTCGGCATGGACATGGCCTGCGAGGCTGGCGAGGCCGCACAAGGTCAGACAGGTGGCGATAACGCGTCGCTTCATGGCGGCTCCCGTGGCGGTTCGGTCGGAACCGTGGATCCGGGCGCAGTGCGGCCGGCGCCGGGGCGCGCGTCGCGGCGCCCATGGCATGGCAGTTCCGCTTTCTATATCGACCCTGAATACACTTTCTTTACGAGCGTGACGCGCTAAGCGCTCTGTGGGACGTCGTCACCCGCTGCCCGGCAGCCGCGCCGCGAGACGCACAGCGCGCTTCGCGGCGGCAGCGGGGCGCCGCAGCGGCTCAGAACTCCTGCCACTGCCCGTCGTCGGTCGACGTGGTCGCGCGCGGGACCGCCCGCAACGGCGCCGCTGCCGGTCGCCTTGGTTTT